>JBEBAF010000179.1:0-4376 GCA_041159045.1 Actinomycetota bacterium | reverse complement strand
AAGCCTTCGCCACTTTCATGGAAGTCGCCGCCTGCGACGCGTTCGCACCGCAGTGGAAGCGCTGGACCGCATTCGGCCTCGACCGTTCGGCCGCATTCGATGTCGACTCGCTGCACAGCACACGCCCCGTCGAGTTCCCCGTCAACTCGCCCGAAGACTGCGAAGGCATGTTCGACGTGCTCACCTACGAAAAAGGTGGCTCACTTCTCCGCATGCTCGAGATGTTCCTCGGTGCCGATCGCTTCCGCGCCGGTGTCAGCCACTACCTGAAGAAGCACTCCTACGGGAACACCGAAACGTCCGACTTGTGGGACGCCATCGAGGAAACCGTCAACAGCGACGGCCGCGGCAACGTGCCCGTGCGCGCCCTCATGGATTCGTGGATCTGGCAGCCCGGCTATCCGCTCATCAGCGCCGATATCGAAGGCAACACACTCGTCCTGCGCCAGAACCGCTTCTCGTTCGACGAAAACACCGATGCCACCGTGTGGTTGGTTCCCATTCACCTGCGCAACGGCAACAGCGAAACCAAGGTATTGCTCGACCAGCCCGCAGCACGCATCACACTTGCCGACCCGAACGCCCCCATCGTCGTCAATGCCGGCGGCCACGGCTTCTACCGCGTCGCATATTCGCCAACGCTGCGCAACCGCCTCGACGCACGCACCATCGCTGCGATGTCGATCATCGAGCGTTACAACCTCGTCGACGATGCATGGAACGCCGTCGTCGCCGACCGCCTCACCTCGCCGCAATTCCTCGACTTCCTCAACGGCTTCGCCGGCGAACGCGACCTTGCCGTGTGGCAGGCAATCGCCATCGGCCTGCGCGGTTGCGAACGTCTCCTTCCCGGCCACCAGCAGGCGTTCCTGCAGCGCCGCATCGCACAACTCGCCGCGCCGGCACTCGCCGACATCGGTTGGCAACCCGCACCGGGCGAAGACGATCTGCGCGGCAAGCTCCGCGGCCTTCTCATCGTTCTTCTCGCCTGCGATGCAAGCGACGCCGATGCACAGCAAACCGCACGAACGTTCTTTGCAGCCGCCGAAGCCGGCCAGGAAGTGCACCCCGAAGTTCTCGCCGCGGCAACCACCGTCGTTGCATCGACGGGCGGCGAAACCGAGTTCAACATGTTCATCGAGAAGTTCAAGAACGCCGACTCGCCGCAAGAGCAGATCCGTGCCCTCTACGCACTCGGCGACTTCCAATCGGTCGACCTCATCGAACGCGCCTGCGCTTTCGCATTCTCTGGCGAAGTGAAAACGCAGAACGCACCGTTCCTCCTCGGTCGCTGCATTTCGAACCGCGAGTTCGGCCCGGTCGCTTGGCGCATCGTGCGCCAACGCTGGGCCGAGGCCAACGAGCGCTTCCCCATCAACTCGATCATCCGCATGGCCCAGCCCGCCCAAACACTCAACACGCCGGAGCAGTTGGCCGACGTGCAGGCATTCTTCGCCGAGCACCCCATCCCGCAATCGGCGAAGACCCTCGAGCAGGTCCTCGAGCGCCAGCGCGTGAACACCGCCCTGCGCACCCGCGAGGGCCAGGCCCTCGCCGCCCACCTCGCCGGCTAGCCCCAGCGCAAAAGGAATCCCGCACACCCGGCCCGGCCAATACCGGGCCGAAATGTCCACTACTCTGAACCTAAATTCAGACTAAAGGACAACCCATGAGCCGCCATCGCCGCACCAAAATCGCAATCCGCGTCTTCGCATCGGCCCTCTTGATGGGCGCCTGCGGCGGCACCAAAGATGCATCCCTCAAAACGAAAAACGATGCGCTCGTCGGCGACCGCGGCGGCACTCAACTCACACGACCAGCACCGGCCACGACCGTTGCCACATCACCAAGGCAAGACGGCGATTGCACCATTCACGTCGAAGCAAACGTCATGACCTCATGCAGCAACTTTATCGACGGCTACTGGAGTTTGAAGTTTGTCGATGGCAAGATCGTCTCCATTAGCGCACCACTCATGACGCACAACTTGCTGGCGCCGGAACAGACAACTCTCGATATCACAAAGTGGTCTTCCGTCGCGAATGCTGAGCGGTTTATCGGAGGACTCCTCCTGACATCCGGCAATTATGCCTTCTTTGATATTCCAGTCGGAGATTCCACGCCACTTTGCCCATACTCCTTCAAAGCAATTGTCAGACCGGACTTCGTCAACAAGCCATTGTCTCCGCCTGACGTTGACGGCCACATCGAAGTTGAAAAATGCGACGAGAACATCGCACGCGAGATGTGGGCAACAACTACAACGTTGCCGCTATCGGTCGTACTTCCGACAATTCCCCCAACCACCGAGCCGACTGTCGAGACGACGTCCGATCCCACAACAACGTCGATCGAACCGACCACCTCAATGTCGACAAGTACCTCCAGCACTTCGACTTCGACATCCACGACGACCAGCACGACCTCGAGCACAACTTCAACCACAACGACGCTTGTGCCGAAACAAATAACGACAACCACCGCAGCGATCGCTATGCCGGCAACCGCACCAAAGACATGCGTCCTTGTACGCACCGGGGCGTCCTTGACGATCTGCAAGAAGGTGTCGTCAACAACCTACGAATGGCGTGCCGCCGGCCAGCCCGTCGGAAGCCCCGTCTCCTTGGCGTTCGGCAGTGGCTGGACCATGCTGAACGGTCTGAACACGATGAACCTTGCCAGCCGACCGATCCCCAAGGGCGCGACATCGCTCATCATCAAGGTCACTTTCACTGATGGTTCGAAGCTCGCGAAGACCGAGGTCGGCTTCAGTTGGCTCACCAGTTCGATTGCGGTCGGATTCTTCGAATAGGCGCAAAGATGCGTTGTGCGATCGGCAATGACCCTGGAACAGGAATTCAATATCCGGCCCGACCGACAATTCAAGGGCCAACCGAATAGTCTGAACCAGTATTCAGACTGAAGGATCATCCATGGGCCGCCATCGCCGCACCAAAATTGCAATCGGAACTTTTGCCTTCGCCCTCTTGATGGGTGCCTGCGGAGGCTCTACCGACTCCGCACCGAAAACAAAGAATGCTGCGCTGACGACAACTTCCGCCGCGACGGTCGAGCAGTCAACGATTCCAGCGGCGCCAACGTCAGATGTGATGACTACCTCCTCGACACCGGCGGCAACAACACTGACGACGACGCCAACCACGGTCAGCCCTACGACGACAAACCCGCTCGACTGCCTCATTACCGCGACCCAAGTCGGCGGAAGCACTTCGGCAAACGACGTACGCGTCAAGATCACCGTCTGTCAGCCGATGACCAACATCAATATCAACTATGTGAGGAACGGCGAGACGATCACGTACAGCCGACTGGAAGGCGTTTCCAACGGCGCATCGACAATCGAAGTCGCCGATCTTGCAACGCTCACCCGCTTGAACTGGGGCATCGTCGATTCGATCGGAATCCAACCATGGCTTGCCAGCGGATACAAGATCCCGATGATCGTCCTTCCGATTTCCCCAACCACTCAATCGAAGTCCGTCAGACTTCCCGCCCCGACCACGACGGTTCCACCTACGGTCGCAACAACCTCGGCGCAGCGACCCGTATCGCCTACACCGGCGACCGTGCCGCTGACCTGCAGAATGAAGTACGACGGCAAGATCCTGTCGGCGTGCAAACCCTTCAAGGAAGTCTCGTATCAATACTTCGGAGCTAGCGGTTTGACGACCAACATGAAGCGAGCCGGAATGGCTTGGCCAAGCACCGACATTGATCTCGGTTCAGCAACTTCGAAAGGTGCGACGAAAATTCGTGTCAGCATCACATTAACCGACGGATCGGCCGTGTCGAATGTTGACATCGCGGTCGGCACCGTTGCCGACATCATGTTCTCCCAGGCACCCACACCCACAACGACGACCACTCTTCCCTCTGGATGCGATATCCAAGTTTCGCGCGGTGTAATCAGAGCATGCGCAAAAATTGCATCAATTGAGTACCAATGGTGGAGCGACGCCGTCAAGGTTTCCGGAAACCAGGGGGCCACTTACGCGACGAGTGCTGACGTGGTCTATCTCGGTTCGATGAATCGCCCCCCAACTGCAACTCGAGCACTCATCACCTTGACTCTGACCAACGGCAGGACGACCAAGCCTTTCTTCGTCTCGCTCACGCAACCAACCGAGACGTTCCACGCCTCATTCAGATTTGACGGCATCAACTCACCATCCGCCTGAAGAAACAACGCCCCTGATCCATGATTAGTTTGTCCGTATGACAAAACGTCGACCGATCCTCGCCGCCGCCTTCGCCCTCACCGTGCTCGCCGGAGGCGTCGCGGCCTCGGGTGCAGCGCAGGCGGGTCGGGTGGCACCATCCAAGCCCACCGGGGCGCCGTCGATACCCCCTCCCGT
>JBEBAF010000178.1:0-5368 GCA_041159045.1 Actinomycetota bacterium | reverse complement strand
AACGCCGCAAACGGTCACAGGGATCTCTGGTGCAACGCGCATCGTTGCCGCACAGGACCGTACATGTGTCTTGGTTGCCGCAGGTGCCGTGAAGTGCTGGGGGTATTCAACTGAAACAGTGATGGGAGCTGGCGTGGCCTCCACCTCGCCAACCGATTACGCCACACCCGTTTCGATTGTTCGCAGCTCGGACCTCCAGCCCGTAACCGGACTCTTGTCTCTTTCCATGTCTCAAGACACCGCGTGTGGCGTTGCTGACGGGTATGCCTGGTGCTGGGGTAGCGACATGTTTTCGCAAATCGGTTCGGGGGTGAATTACGGGCTGCCTGGCGCTGTGCAGTTCAAAGCGCCGAATCAGAGCCAGCCATTGTCTGACATCAGCCAAATCTCCGCGGGGGACAACTACACGTGCATGATCCGCACTGGCGGCGTTCCGTGGTGCATTGGCGAGAACATGGGCGGTCAACTTGGTGACGGAACGCAGAGCTATGCCTTCACGCCCGTACTGCAGAAAGTTCTCGAGGTGGCGAAGACAACGGTCATCGTCGCCGCAACAAACCACACGTGTTCGATCGATGCAGACCTCACGGTCTATTGCTGGGGAACGGGAGGAGTCGGCCAAATCGGGCAGGGCTCTCTGGACAACGCATACACGCCGGTGAAGGTGAAAGGTGCCGCCCCGCAAGCAATCACGTTTGCCGAACTCACTGACAAGTCTTTGGGCGGCGGCGATTTCGCCGTGTCCGCAACGTCATCGTCGGGGCAGGAAGTCAGCTTCGCTTCGTCGACTTCGTCGGTCTGCACGGTCACTGGTTCGACGGTCAAGATGATCGCTGCCGGAACGTGCACGATCGTTGCATCGCGTGCGGCGTACGGCTTGTATGCAGCTGCCTCAGATGTGAGCCGCTCGTTCAAGGTGGGAGGTGTCAAACCGATTGTCACCACCGGAACGGCAAACGGTCAGTCGACGAAGGCAACCCTCAACGGCTCGGTGAACACCGGCGGCGTCGATGCTTCGGTGACGTTCACCTATGGCACTGATGCAACGTTGAGCACGGGAACAAAGACCACAACCGCGGTGACGAAGCAGAATCTTGCCGCCGAAGAGGTGTCTGCGGCGATCAGCGACTTGACCGAGAACACGAAGTACTACTTCCGCATCGAAGCAACGAGTTCTGTCGGTTCGGCAAAGGGCGACATCAAGAGCTTCACGACGAACAGGCCGGAAGGTGTGTCGGTGAACGACGGCGATGAGTTCACATCGAGCCAATCGGTCACTGTGTCGGTCGTCGGCGCTGCGTCAGCCGCAAAGGCGATCGTGTCGAACGATGGTGGATTCAAAGTCTCGGAAACCTTCGATCTCGTTGGAAACGCCGCACAGATTCCTTGGCAGCTTCAGTCGAGCAAAGAGGGAACGTTCACGAAGATCGTCTACGTCCGTTTCGTATCGAAACTCGGTTCGACGCTTTCCACCCAGTCCGACGACATCATCCTCGACACAACCAAGCCGGTGATTTCAACCGCTTCGGCCGCGGCTTCTACTTCGAGTACTGGAGCGGTCACCGTGGCGCGGGTTCCGACGGCCGCAAAGGCTGGCGGAGTGAAGTTGACACTGAAGGGGAGCGACACAATCTCGGGAATCGGCGTGATCGAGGTGCGTTCTGCTGCGTCCAAGCCGGCGACTCAGGTGAAACTCAAGACTGTCGCGGGCAAGACTGACGGCAAGCCGCGCGCCGCCAACCAATCGGTCACACTTGCGACGACAGCCAAGAAACTGCAGGTACGCGTTCTCGACAGGGCCGGAAACGCTTCGGCCTGGAAGTCGATTTCCGTTCGTTAGTCGCCTGCACGGAGTCGAAAACTCCGAATAAACTCCAGTTCAATGTGGAAGAGAATTCTCCTTGGGGCCATTGCGGTTGCATCGATCTGTGTCGGCCCGTCGCGAGTCAGCATCGCTGAACGTGTGAACGCGCCGGCAGGGAGTGCCGAGCGAACCGCTGCGTCGAAAATCGTCGCCGGGCAGTACTTCACGTGCGTTCTCGGGTCTACGGGAAGAATTCGTTGTTGGGGTGACAACACATACGGGCAACTCGGAAACGGTTCCACGAACAATCTTGGCGAAACCGCATCCGTCGAGGTCTCGGGCATCACAAGCGCGCGCGAAATCGTTGCGGGCGCATATCACGCTTGCGCACTGCTCGCAGATACGACGGTCAAGTGTTGGGGCTACAACTTCGATGGTCAACTGGGAAAGGGTGACTCTGGAACGGGTACGAACGCTTCGACGCCGGTCAGCGTGAAGAATGTCGCAGGCACAGGTGTTTTGACCGGCGTCCTGACGATCGGCGCGGGTTACAACCACACGTGTGCGGCAATGAGCTCCGATGGTTCGGTGTATTGCTGGGGGTCAGAGAGTTCTGGGCAACTGTCGAACGGATCAATCAGTTCGAGTATTCAGCCGTTGCCGGTTCGCGTGATGCTCGATGCCGTCACGCCGTTGACCGGGGCTGTCGACCTCGCGGTCGGATCCGGGAACGCGTGTGTCCTGATGGCTGATGGAACTGCCACATGTTGGGGTGCAAACAACAACGGCCAACTGGGGCAGGGCAACGCGAATGCTTACAACTATGCGGTCGTTTGGGGTTCGACACCTGTCTCCGGGCTCATTGCGATGTCGGTAGGTGCGGGACATATCTGCGGAATCACAACCGCCAAGTTGGTTTGCTCGGGTGGAACGAATAACCGCTACACCTTTGGCTATCAGCTCTCGCAGTCCACGCCGAAGGATCGACTCGAGTCGGGTATCCGACAGGTCGCAACCTCAGACAACGAAACATGCGTCATCCAGTCCGCTGGAACGGTGTCGTGTGTTGGCGGCATCTACATGTTCGAAGACGGATCGTTCCGTTCCGTTGACGGCACGGGGTCGGGCCCGAACAGCACCTTCACCACAATTTCTGGTCTCTCGGGTGTGACCGCGCTCGCGGCAGGCGCTGATTTCTTCTGCGCGTCGTCTTCATCGAGCACTCTGAAGTGTTGGGGGCGAAATGGATATGGTCAACTCGGTGGCGGCACCCGTTCGGCTGTCGTCGGTCTGACGTCGGTTGTTGGTGCGCAGTCAACTGAAGTGACGTTTACTGATCCGGGTGCAAAGAACGTGAATACTGCACCGTTTGACCTTGTGGCCACCGCGGATTCGGGTGAAACGGTCACGTTTGCCGTCGACTCGGGCTCGGTGGGCGTCTGCTCGATTGCCGCTACGAAACTGACCGTTCTCAATTCGGGAAATTGTTTGGTTACCGCGACTGCTCCGGCATCGGGCCTTTATTCGTCGGGCTCCGCTTCGCGAACCATCGTCGTGTCTTCGTTGTCGCCAACAGTGACCACCGATGCGGCGAGCGCCATCACCATGTCTGGCGCAACGCTGTCGGCAACCGTCAACGCCAAAGGTGCCAGCACGACAACGCGGCTTGAATACGGAACCGATTCTGCACTTTCCGGCGCGCAGTTCGTCGACGTAGCGGGGTCTCAAACCGGCATTTCCAATACATCGGTTTCGGCAGCGGTATCCGGCCTCACTCCGGGAGGCACCTACTACTACCGCTTCAGTTCCACGAACTCGAACGGTTCCACACAGGGAACCATCAAGTCGTTCTCCGCTAAAGGTGCGAAGCCGACCACAACGACCGGTTCAGCAACGCCGTCGGCGACGAAAGCGGTTATCAACGGCAAGGTGAATCCGAGTGACCTCGACACGACCGTGTCTTTCGAATATGGAACGGACCCCAAGCTCGCGACGTCGACTTCGACGGTGACACAATCGAAGTCGGGCACGGAAGACGTTGACATTTCGGCGACCATCACAGGCCTTGATGAGAAGACCACCTACTACTACCGAATCGTCGCCTCGAATGTCGTCGGTTCGGCAAAGGGCGACATCAAGAGCTTCGTAACGACAAAACCCGAGGGCGTTTCGATCAACGATGGAAGTGAATTCACCGGCTCGCAGAGCGTGACGATTTCGATCGTCGGTCCGTCGAATGCGGCAAAGGCAATACTTTCCAATGACGGTGGCTTCAAGACGTCTGAGACCGTGACTTTGACGAACGGTGTCGCCGAGGTGCCGTGGACTTTGCAGTCGAGCCGGGAAGGTACGTTCACCAAGATCGTTTACGTTCGTCTGATCTCGAGATTCGAGTCAACGCTGCGCGACCTTTCCGACGACATCATTCTCGACACAACGAAGCCGGCGATGTCGACGGCGACAGCCGCGGCATCGACTCCCGCGAGCGATGCGGTGCAGGTTGCGGCAGTGCGTGCAGCGGCCAAGGGCGGTGTGAGATTGATCGTGCGCGGAAGCGACACCATTTCCGGAATTGGAAGTGTCGAGGTCCGTTCGGCCGCCTCGAAGCCCACGTCGACGTTCAAGTTGAAGAGTGTTGCGGGCAAGGCTGACGGCAAAGCGCGATCGATGAACCAAACGATTTCGTTGAAGTCGACCGCGAAACGCCTTCAGGTTCGCGTACTCGACCGTGCCGGCAACGCTTCAGCGTGGCGGACGGTTCTCGTCAAGTAATCGGTCCGGCGGTCAGTTGACCGCGGCACCGAACAATTTGCCAACGAGCATGGTGAAGGCCATGGCGATGATTCCGCCGATGACCACACGGCGTACCGACACACGCTTGCTCGCGCGTCCATAATGAGCGCCGGCAGAGCCGAGTGCCACGAGCGCGCCGATCGAGACAAGCAAGGTGATCCAAATGCGACTGGCGGACGTATTGCCGAGCGCGACGGCGATGACAGGCATCGATCCACCGATACCAAATGCGACTGCAGATGTCACCGAGGCTTGAACAGGCATGGCCCGGTTGTGGTCGGTGATGCCGAGTTCTTCTGCGAGATGCACGCGCAGGGCATCCTTCTTGGTGAGCTCGACTGCGACTTCCCGAGCGAGCTCGTGGCGCAAGCCCTTCTCTTGGTAGATCGCCGTGAGTTCAGCCAACTCACGTTCGGGCATCTGTTCGAGCTCGAGGGTCTCTTTGGCGATGTCGGCGAGTTCGGAGTCGCGTTGCGAGCTCACCGACACGTACTCGCCGAGTGCCATCGAGGCGGCCCCGGCGACGAGGCCGGCGATACCGGCGGTGAGTACCGTGTTGCGGGCTGCATCGGAAGCGGCGACACCGAGAACGAGGCACGCAATCGAGACGATGCCGTCGTTGGCGCCCAACACCATGGCGCGGAGAACTCCGACGCGGTGACTCGCGTGACCTTCGTCTTCAACTGACATATCCCCAAACTAGCGACACAGTTGGGCATCGGTGTGTTTGAGCGGGTTCACTGGAGACGTGCTTTCGCAACGTATGTCACG
>JBEBAF010000177.1:0-13083 GCA_041159045.1 Actinomycetota bacterium | reverse complement strand
GCCTGATGGTCGCACGTTCTCGGAGACCGATCTTGCCGCCATCACCGACCGGATGAAGCAAATCGTCACGGCGAATCAGCCGTTCGTTCGCTCCGAGGTTGGCGTCGACGAAGCGTTGCGCCTCTTCGCCGATCAGCCGTACAAGTGCGAGATCATCCAGCGCGTCACCTCTGGTTCCGCCGATGGTGCCGATGCCGGCGAGGTGGGGAGCGGTGAAACGATCAGCGTTTACCGAAATTCCGAGACGTTCGTCGACCTCTGTCGCGGCCCGCACGTACCCACAACGGCCAAGCTCGGGCATTTCGCCTTGATGAAGGTAGCCGGCGCGCATTGGCGGTCGTCGGAAAAGGGCCCGATGCTCCAGCGCATCTACGGTACGGCGTGGGAATCGAAGGCCGCGCTCGACGAACATCTGCATCGCCTCGCCGAAGCCGAAAAGCGCGATCATCGTCGTCTTGCCGTCGAGCAAGACCTTCTGTCATTTCCATCGGAACTTGGTGGCGGATTGGCGGTGTGGCACCCGAAGGGCGCCATCGTTCGCAAACTGATGGAGGACTACAGCCGCGAACGCCACCAAAAAGGCGGATACCAGTTCGTCTTCACGCCGCATCTTGCGAATGCGAACCTCTTCCAAACCTCGGGTCACCTCGACTTCTACCGCGACGGCATGTACCCGCCAATGGAAATGGACAATGGCGTCTACTACCCGAAGCCGATGAACTGCCCGATGCACTGCCTGATCTTTGCGAGCCGTGGTCGCAGCTATCGCGAACTTCCGATGCGTTTGTTCGAACTCGGCACCGTGTACCGCTACGAGCGTGCAGGCACCTTGCACGGGCTCATGCGTATCCGAGGCTTCACCCAAGATGACAGTCACATCTACTGCACCGAAGAGCAACTCCAGGACGAGATCGCATCGTTGCTCGACTTCGTCATGAGCGTTTTGCGTCGATTCGGTTTCTCCGACTTCACGGCGAACCTCAGCACCAAAGACCCCGACAAGTACGTCGGAAGCGACGACATCTGGGACAAAGCAACCGAAGCACTGCGTGCCGGTCTCGAGAAATACGGTCTCGACTACAAGGTCAAGGAAGGCGATGCGGCGTTCTACGGGCCCAAGATCGACATCGATGTTCGCGATGCCATCGGACGCAAGTGGCAGTTGTCGACGATCCAGTGCGATTTCAACCTGCCCGAACGCTTCGACCTTGAATACGTCGGCGCCGATTCGCAGCGCCATCGTCCGATCATGTTGCACCGCGCACTCTTCGGTTCGGTCGAGCGCTTCTTCGGCGTCTTGCTCGAACACTACGCAGGTGCGCTTCCGGCGTGGCTCGCGCCCGTACAGGTGCGGATACTGCCCGTTGCGTCGGCACACGAACAGTACGCCGCGGATGTTGCGGCCCGACTCGAATCGCAGGGCTTCCGCGTCGACGTCGTTCAAGCCGACGACCAACTCGGCAAGCGAATTCGAAATGCCAAGCTCGAAAAGATTCCCTACGTTCTCGTCGTTGGTGACGACGACGTCGCGGCCAACTCGGTCGGCGTGAATCCGCGGGGCGGGGAAGTCGAGCGAGGTGTATCGGTCGACGCCTTCGTGGCCCGGCTCGGTGCCGAGGTTGCCGAAGCAATCGAGGCGTGACGGGCATGTCGATGCTCGATCATCTCTGGAACGGTTGGCGCGCCGCTTACGTTCAGAAGTGGGGCGAAAATGCCGGCTCACCGCCGCCGGCAACCGAGGGTTCCGTTTTTACACGCATCCTCAACAGTGGGTTGTCCGATGACGAGGCGCACATCATCCATCGCGGCAACAAGTGTTTCGTCATCCTCAACGCCTATCCGTATGCGTCGGGCCACATGCTCGTCCTGCCATACAGGGAAGTTGCGAATCTCGAAGATCTCGAGACGGACGAATCTGCAGAGTTGTGGAGCTGCGTCACGCGAGGAGTTCAGGCGCTCAAGGTGGCCTATCAGCCGCAAGGCGTGAACGTGGGCATCAACCTCGGGCCGCCGGCCGGTGGAAGTGTCTCCGAACACCTTCATGTTCATGTCGTGCCTCGTTGGGTGGGCGACGCAAACTTCATGACGGCCGTGGCCAATACCCGGACACTTCCCGAGGCTTTGGTCGATTCCGCGCTGAAACTGCGCTCTGCGTGGGGTCGGATCTAAGGTGATCCCGTGAGCAATTCCGGTAGCGGCGACGACATCCGCGATTCTCTTCCCGACGATCTCAATGTCACTGCCTTCAGCGGCGCCTACGAATTCCCCGACAACAGCCGCCGTCGAATTCCGGGTTTTTTCTATCTCGTACTTGCCGCGGCATGCCTTGCGTTCTATTTGGTCGCCGATGACGAGTCGGCGTTGCGCAATTCCGGTTGGGTCGGCGCCGCAATTCTTCTCGGAGTTGTCGGCGTCTTCAGTCTCTCGTCCGGATGGCGCATGACCATCGACGAGAAGCAGGCACTCGTGTTGGCAACGCGCGCCGTCGGATTCACGGTGGGACACGCGTCCGCACAACAGGTGTGGCACGGTCTGCGCAGCCGGCCGACATGGCGCGTCTTTTGCTACAGCGCCGAAGAGCCCCCGACACGGCGAGGTCTCGTCCTGGTCGATGCGATCAATGGTGCGGTGATCGAAAAACTCACCGAATCGAACCCGGACGCTCCGGAAGCCTGACAACTCGGGCGCAGGGAAACCCCCGAATGCGGGGTGGGCGGGTTACCCTTTCACTCATGTTCGACGGCAACTTCAAGACGCAGGTCGAGCGCGCGGTCAAGCCAATGGGTGAGTCCCTCCGTCGGGCCGGAGTGACGCCCGACGTGCTCACCGTGGTGGGTTTGCTTCTCGCCGTCGCCGCCGCCGTGGCGGTCGGAATGGGTGCGTTGCGTGCGGGCCTCTTGCTGGTGATTCTTGCCGCGTTGCCCGATCTTCTCGACGGCGCGGTCGCAAAGGCCGGAAATCTTTCCAGCCAGCGCGGTGCGTTCTTTGATTCCGTCATCGACCGGGTGACCGACGGGTTTCTTCTCGGTGGCATCGCGTGGTACTTGTCGTCTCGCGACGGCGGGCACATTGCCGTCCTGCCGTTGGCGGTCATGGGAGTGTCGGCCACCATCAGCTACGAACGGGCAAAGGCCGAATCGCTGGGCTTGCAGGCAAAGGGCGGCCTCATGGAGCGCGCCGAGAGAATCATTTTGCTGTGCGTCGGATTGTTGTTCGACTCGGCTCTCGTGCCGATTCTCTGGGTCATGCTCGTCTTGACGTCGATCACGGCCATTCAGCGATTCTTCAAGGTGTGGAAGCAGGCTGCAGTCGCACCGATTGCCGAAGTGAAGATCGAACAACGGCAATTGCGTCGCGCATCGCGCAAGGCGGCCCGTTTGCAGAGGCGATCATCGGCGCGCCGTCGCGCACGCTGATCGCTCGTCGATGGCAACGCTCCGCGAAACCGCAGGCGACTCCTTCACCGTAGGCGGCTACAAGCTGGCCGGCTTGCTGGCTCAACTCACCCCGGGTCCACTCGCTTACGCAACGGCACGACTCGTCGGTTACACGGCGTCTGCGTCGTTGCAGTCACGTCGCGAGATCATCGAACGACACATTCGACGCGTCCGTCCGGATTTTTCGAAGCGCGAACTCCGTGCCGCCGTTCAGGGCGCCTTCGACAGTTACGCCCGCTACTACGTCGAGAGTTTTCGCTTGCCGAGTCTTCCACGCGAAGTCGTCGACCGTTCGTTCACGCTCGATGGTTTCGACAACGTGCTCACGGGCTTGGCGGGTGGCCGCGGTGTCATCCTCGCCTTGCCCCATCTTGGTGGCTGGGAGTGGGCCGGCCGCTGGCTGGCAGATCAACGCCACCCGGTCTCCGTCGTTGTCGAGGCTCTCGAACCACCCGAACTTTTCGAGTGGTTCACCAACCTTCGATCGAAATTGGGGATGAACGTCATACCGCTGGGCGACGGTGTCGCGGCCGACGTATTGACTGCATTGAAGAACAACCACGTCGTGTGTCTGTTGTGTGACCGTGACATTCGCGGAGACGGCATTTCGGTCGATTTCTTCGGCGAGAAAACCACTTTGCCGGCCGGCCCCGTCACGCTCGCTTTTCGATCCGGCGCACCGGTTATCCCCGTGGGTGTGTATTTCACCGATCGCTACAACGGTCATCACGCCGTCGTGCGTCCGCCACTTCAACTCGAGCGGAATGGCCGTCTACGCGACGACGTGGCCGCGGGAACGCAGCTGCTTGCAAACGAGCTCGAAGGCCTCGTGCGTCGGGCTCCCGAACAGTGGCACATGTTCCAGCCGAATTGGCCGTCGGACCCCGGTTATGCGGAAATGCGAGCCGGCAACAGCTGAACGATTTCAGCGGCGCGCCCGGGGTTCGCGCGATACCACACCCACGTGCCGCGCTTTTCGCCGGTGATCAATCCTGAGTCGCGCAGGATGCGGAGATGGTGGCTGACGGTTGGCTGTGAACGACCAACCGCATCAACGAATGAACATGCGCACACCTCGTCGTCGGCGGCGGCGATGAGCGTGTAAAGGCGAAGCCGGACGGGATCGGCCAGCGCGGCGAAGAGCATCGCGCACCGGTCTGCCTCGGTTTCGGTGAGCGATCGGCCGATGGCGGTTGAACAGCACGTCGTGGGCTTGGTCTTTGACATATCGATGAACGTCAATATAGTCTCTGTGCATGTCGCGTGTGCAACTTGCCCTCAATGTGGATGATCTCGACGCCTCGATCGACTTCTACCGAAAGCTGTTCGGGGTCGAACCGCACAAGGTGCGCGCCGATTACGCAAACTTCGTGGTTGCTGATCCTCCGTTGAAGTTGGTGCTCATCGCCAACGGTGGCGAGGCCGGCACGCTGAATCATCTCGGCGTCGAAGTGGCCTCAACAGACGAAGTAGTTGCGGCTGCCGAAGGCGCCGCTGCTCAGGGTCTGTCAACCACGCTGCAAGAGGCAACGAGCTGCTGTTACGCCTTGCAAGACAAGGTGTGGGTGCACGGTCCGAACACTGCGTGGGAGATCTACACGGTCCTCGACGAAAACGGTGAAGCCGGCGGCATGCATACTCAGGCCTTGGCGATGGGGAAGAAGCTTCAGTTCCTTCCGGCTGACGGCGGTTCGTGCGGCATCGACGGAACGTGTTGCTGATGCCCGCGATCGTGCGGCGCATCGGCGCCGAGTTCGTCGGCACGTGGGGGATCGTCGTGGTGGTCGTCGGTTCGGGCATCATGGCCCAGCGGCTGACCGACGACGTTGGAGTCGAACTGCTCGCCAACACGATCGCCACCACGGGTGGGTTGGTGTTGTTCATCTCGTTGTTCGCGCCGATTTCCGGTTCACAGTTCAACCCCGTGGTCACGTTGGTGCAGTGGCTCAACCGGCGTATGCCGGCGATCGAAGTGCTTCCCTACATCGCCGCACAGATTGGCGGTGCATGCCTTGGGGCGATCACCGCAAACGTCATGTTCAACCTCGACGCAATCAATGTGTCGACGAAGGTGCGAGACGGCGGCCCCATCATCGTCGGCGAAATCGTGGCAACCGCGGTGCTCGTGCTCTTGATCGAAGGTTTCATCCGCTCGGATCGCGGAAACGTCATCCCCGCGATGGTGGCCGCATGGATCACGGCGGCCTACTGGTGCACGTCATCGACAAGTTTCGCCAACCCGGCGGTCAGTATCGGTCGTTCATTGTCCGACACGTTCGCGGGCATCAAGCCTTCATCGCTACCGATGTTCTTTGTCGGTCAACTTGCCGGCGGGGCTGCAGGGCTGTTCGTGGCAACTTTGGTGTTCGGCCCGTCACGACGGTCGGAAGAGCGCGCATCGTGAGTGGTTCCGACGCACCCTTCGGCGTTCTCTTTCTCTGTATCCACAATGCAGGTCGCTCGCAGATGGCGGCGGCATTCACCAGCGCATGGTCGAAACCAAACGTGACCGTTCTTTCTGCTGGCTCAGCGCCCGGAACGTCGGTCAACCCGGTTGCTGCCGAGGCGATGCGCGAGTTGGGAATACCGATCGACAACGCTCAGCCGAAGCGGTGGACGATGGAGATGCTCGAGCAGGTTGACGCGGTCATTTCGATGGGCTGCGGCGATGAATGTCCGGTGCTTCCGGGCAAGTTGCGCCTCGATTGGGAGTTGAACGATCCAGCCGGAAAGGACATCGAATTCGTGCGCGATGTACGCGATGACATCGCGCAACGGGTGCGCGCATTCCTTGCCGAGCGCGACTTGTTGGCCTGACTGCGGTCTCAGCGGTACGCGTCGATCAGTTGACCGATCGCGTGTGCTTGGCCACCTGAGGTCGACGACATCACTGCCACCGGCATGACGCCTGCCGCGTACCACGCGGCGAGTCCTTCGCGGACGCGATCAACCGATCCGCTGAGTGTGCAGTCGTCGAGCCAACGATTGCTCATGGCCGAGGGAAGTTCGTCGCGACGGCCTTCGGCGATCAATTTCTCGATCGCGTCCATTTCTTCGGCGTATCCCGCTTCGCGCCAGTAATTCCGATAGTTCGGAAGGATGACGTAGCCGCGCATGGTCTTGCGATTGATCGCGCGCGCGGCTTCGATGTCGTCGTCGATGACGGTGGGAATCATGTTGGTCAACATGAAACCGTCGGCGAATTCACCGGTGTGACGCGAGAGTTGGCGTGGTGTGTTCGACAGCGAGGAGTTGGCCCAGATGGCACCGTCGGCGATCTCGCCGGCGAGCGACAGCATCTTGTCGCGCATGGTTGCGAGATAGATCGGCGGCAACTGGCCCGAGAACTGCTCTTGTTTGCGCATGGCCGCGACGTAATTGCGAATGTCCGACAGCGGCTTTCCCGTTTGAACGCCGAGTCGCTCGACGACGGGACCATGACTCACGCCGATACCGAAGCCGAATCGACCGCCCGATACCTCGTGGATATGGGCGACGGTATTCGCAGCTTCGACCGGGTGGTTGTAATAGATCGGCTGGATCGACGTGAAGAACCGAATGTTGCTGGTGCGGTGGGCCAGTGAAACGCACAGTCCGAGCGTGCCGCCGAGGCTGGGGCAGGCGAGCGCGGGAAAGCCCGCATCTTCGAGTCGGGTGGCGATGTCGAGTATCGCGCCGCGCTTCGTCGGGGTGGCAACGATGGAAACTGCGGGAAGTTGATCGCGTGGGGCCATGGCGGCACCGTATCCGATGGTCGCTACGGTTGGGGCGTGCTTCGTATCGGGATGCTCTGTCCATACAGCCTCACCCTTCCCGGTGGAGTGCAGATGCAGGTGCTCGGTTTGGCGCGTGAACTCCGCGCCATGGGACATGAGGTTCGTGTTCTCGGCCCGTGTGACGGTGCTCCGCCTGAACCATTCGTCACCCCGCTCGGCAACAGTCTTCCAACGGCAGCGAATGGGTCGATTGCGCCGCTTGCCCCGGACGCCTCGGCGGCATTGCGCACGATCCGTGCATTGAACGACGAAGCATTCGACGTCATCCACCTCCACGAGCCCCTTGCACCCGGCGTCACGATGACGGCGTTGCTGTTGCGTCTGGCCCCGACGATCGGAACTTTCCATGCGGCGGGCGATTCAACCAGTTATCGCATGCTCAACCGCGCCGTGCGTTGGCTCGCCTCACGCATCGACATCCGCGTGGCTGTTTCGAAAGATGCCGAGCTTTTGGCAAGTCGTTACCTGGGAGGGTCGTACGAACTTCTCGGGAACGGAATCGAACTGGCGCGGTACGGCATCGCGCCGGGCGCGCTAGCGGTTGCGAAGGTGCAACGACCGACGATCTTCTTCGTTGGTCGGCATGAACCACGCAAAGGTCTCGACGTGTTGCTCGGCTCGCTGCAATATCTGCCCGCCGACGTTCAGGTGTGGGTTGCGTCCGATGGAACAGATACGGATTCGTTGAAAGCGCGATTCGCCGACGATCCGCGGATCGTGTGGCTCGGCCGAATTTCCGATGCCGAAAAGATCCGTCGGATGAGCGAAGCGACCGTGTTCTGTGCTCCGTCACTTCACGGTGAGTCGTTCGGTGTCGTTCTTCTCGAGGCGATGGCGTGTGGTACGCCGGTGGTCGCGTCCGACATCGACGGTTATCAGAACGTCGCCACCAACGACGTCGATGCGCTGTTGGTCGAGCCCGGGGACGAACGGGCTCTCGCGGGTGCGCTCGCGAAAGTCATGGCGAATCCGCGACTGTCACAGCGACTCGTCGAGGCCGGCTACCGGCGTGTCGAGGCGTCGTCGATGCGCACGCTCGCCGAGCGGTATGTGGCCCTGTACGAACGAGCCCTCGAGATGGAGCGCACCGGGGATGGCGCGGGTTACGCAACCGGTTTGGGCCGGCGCGGTGAACACTCCCGTTCCACTGCGACTCCGAACCGTATGCTGGCTCTCTTCGAGAAGCGTCTCATTCGCAGGCCGCGCAACGGTGCGTCCGAAGACTGACGACGGACAATCACGGGAAGCACACAAATGACACAGGCGCAGACTGCGAACAAGGCGACCATCCGCGATGCGGTCGAAGGAAATCTCCGACGTTCGGCGATTTTGTCGCACGGTGCAATCGGCGTGCTCGTCGGTTTGGTGCTCGGGTTCGTGGTTCTGAAAGTCGTTGGTGCGGTTCTCGGGGCTGCCGTCTTGGGTGCGATTGCGGCTGTCTACGGCGTGGCTTCGTCGCGACGCGTGGTCGAATCGGCACTTGGTGCCGTCATGGCGAGAATCGACTCCCGTGAAATCGGAGAGTCCGATGCTCCGCGATTGTTCAACCTTCTCGAAGGTCTGTGCGCCGTCACCGGCGTGTCCGTGCCACGAGTTTCGGTCACGCGCGACCGCGGCATCAATTCTCTCGTTGCCGCCGATCCTGCACGCGAGCTGGCGTCCGAATTGGTTGTGACGACGGGTTTCATCGAATTGCTCGAGCGAATCGAAATGGAGGGAGTCGTAGCGGTTGGTCTGGCGCGGCTCCGTTCGGGTGCGGCCGAGGCGCAGACGCTCGTCGCGACTTTGACGATCTCTCGTCCCTGGTACGTCACTGCCGGACAACTCGGGTCGCTCGATGAGCTCGTTTCCGATGGGCAAACGATTTTTGACGACGACGTGAAAGGGGCCGGTATCACCCGCTATCCGCCGGGTCTCGCGGCCGCATTCCAGCGCATGCTCGGCACCTCGACGCAAGTGGCGAATTTCGACCCAAATCTCGTTGGTTTGTGGGTTGCAAACCCACGTGGTGAGGCGGATGTCGCAGCGAATTCCGCCGACGCATCGATCTCTGGTTCTAGGGTGGAAACACCTACCGATGTCCGACCTCCCCTCCACGAGAGGTTGGCGCTACTCAGGGAGATTTAGGTCATGAATGCAACCCCCACTCGCGTGCGCGTCTCGCGCCGACTCGCTCTGGCGGCCACAGTCGCCGGGTCACTGTTCCTCGCCGCATGCGGTGGTGGCGGAAGCTCCGCAGACAAGACCCCCGAGCCGTCGTACGGCGACGTTGCCCTGCCGTCCACGCTTCCCGGGCCGACAACTACGTTGCCGGCTCCCGAGGTGATGCCGCTCACCGGTTTGCCCATTACCGATGCCGCAGCAGCGACGCGTCCGGCCCTTGTCGCGAAAATCGACAATCACCCGGCGGCTCGTCCGCAGTCAGGCTTGAACCAGGCTGACATCGTCTACGAAGAGAACGTCGAGCAGCTGACGCGCTTCGCGGCCGTGTTCCACACGAATGCTCCGACAAGCGTCGGCCCGATTCGTTCGGGTCGCACACAGGACATCAACCTTTTCAGCGCCTACTTGAATCCGCTCTTCGTGTGGAGCGGTGGTAACTCGAAGACCACGTCGCTGATCAACAAATCTGTCCTGGTCAACATGGGCGCCCTCGTTGCGTACCAGCAGGGTGGTTACCGTCGTGAATCGGCACGCAAGGCGCCCCACAACCTGTACGCCGATGCGTCGAAGATCTTCACGTTGACGCCGAAGGGTGCAACCCGCCCGCCGCAGCAGTTCCAGTACCGCGGTGCAAGCGATGCGATGCCGGCCTCGGCAACTGCGTCGGCAGGACTGAAGTTGTCGATGGACGGTGTGAAGGTGCAGTGGCTGTGGGATTCCGCAACCGGTGATTACCTGCGTTCGATCGACAAGGACAAGCACTATGACTTCGACAAGTCGCAGGTGAACGCCAAGAACGTCGTCGTGTTGTTCATGCAGTACAAGGCGAGTTCCGCCGACCCGCGCAGCCCCGAAGCGCAGAGCTTGGGTGAAGGCGAAGCTTGGGTGTACACGAATGGTTCGCTCGTCAAGGGCAAGTGGTCGCGGGCCAAGGAAACCGACGTGTTCACGCTCGTCGACCTTGCGGGTGCGCCCATCAAGTTGACCCCGGGTCGTACCTGGGTTGAATTGCCCCGTGTGAACAAGGGTGCCGACATCGCCGCCGGATCCGATCCGGCCAAGATCAAGTTCCCTTGATCAAGCACGTACTGCCTGCTCCGTGATGCCGAATCACGCATCGTCGGTACGATAAAGCCATGACCTCCAACGCCTCCGGAACTTTCCGCGTCAAGCGGGGCCTCGCCGAAATGTTGAAAGGCGGCGTCATCATGGACGTCGTCACCCCCGAGCAGGCGAAGATCGCCGAAGATGCGGGTGCCTGTGCAGTCATGGCACTCGAGCGCGTGCCGGCCGACATACGCCGCGACGGTGGTGTCGCGCGCATGAGCGACCCGGAAATGATCGAGGGGATCAAGGCTACGGTCAGCATCCCGGTCATGGCGAAGGCGCGAATCGGACATTTCGTCGAAGCTCAGATTCTCGAGTCGCTGGGAGTCGACTTTGTCGACGAGTCCGAGGTGCTCACACCCGCCGACGAAACCCACCACATCGACAAGTTCGCCTTCGACGTGCCGTTCGTGTGCGGCGCTACGAACCTCGGCGAGGCACTGCGTCGCATCAGCGAAGGCGCGGCGATGATCCGTTCGAAGGGCGAAGCGGGTACCGGCAACATCGTCGAGGCCGTTCGCCACCTGCGCAACATCATCGGCGACATGCGCAAAATCACGCAGGCCGATTCGGCCGAACTGTTCGAGTGGGCCAAGCGTCTGCAGGCTCCGCTTCCGCTCGTCCAGGAAATTGCCGAGACCGGCTGGCTTCCCGTTCCGTTGTTCTGCGCCGGTGGAATCGCCACTCCCGCCGATGCGGCCTTGGCGATGCAGCTCGGCGCTGAAGCCGTGTTCGTCGGCTCCGGAATCTTCAAGAGCGACGATCCCGCACCGCGCGCAAAGGCCATCGTCGAAGCAACGACCCACTTCCGTGACGCCGCGATTCTTGCCAAGGTCAGCCGTGGCCTCGGCGCCCCGATGACCGGCATCGGAATGGACGAAATCAATCAGCGCTACGCCGAGCGTGGCTGGTGACATCCGCTGCGAGGCCTCCAGGTGAACGTCACCGTCGGCGTTCTCGCGCTGCAGGGCGCATTTAGCGCGCACCAGCGCGTTCTCGCGCATCTTGGCGTCGCCACGCACCAGGTGCGGCTTCCGCGCGACCTCGACGCGGTCGACGCACTGGTCATGCCGGGCGGCGAGTCGACCACGATGTCGCAGTTGCTCGAATCCAGCGGGCTCTTCGATGCCATCGCTGGTCGAATCTCTGATGGCATGCCCGTGCTCGGTACGTGTGCAGGCATCATTCTGCTTGCCGGCGAAGTGCTCGACGGACGAGCCGATCAGCGTTCATTCGGTGCGCTGCCCATCACGGT
Source organism: Actinomycetota bacterium (assembly GCA_041159045.1). GTDB lineage: Bacteria > Actinomycetota > Acidimicrobiia > Acidimicrobiales > Ilumatobacteraceae > F1-20-MAGs119. The sequence goes on along the minus strand of JBEBAF010000177.1, from coordinate 1,345 downwards.
ACGCCGCAACGGTTACGGACGCCAGATCGACAGTTTCGAGGCCGAAGTCGATGTCGTTGGTCTCGACGAACCGTTCACTGCGGTGTTCATCCGCGCGCCGATCATCGAGCGCGTCGGCGACGGCATCGAAATTCTCGCCTCACACGAGGGTCGTCCGATCGCAGTTGCAAGCGATCGGTTGGTTGGCGCAACATTTCACCCGGAACTCACCGACGATGCCCGTTTCCACGGAGCGTTCGTCGACCGCGTTCTCTCACAAGTCAGTACCAGCAGGAGATAGTCATGTCCGGCCATTCCAAATGGGCAACGATCAAACACAAGAAAGCGGCCGTCGACAAGGCGCGAGGAAAGCTTTTTGCAAAGCTCGCACGCCAAATCGAAGTCGCTGCCCGCGAGGGTGGGGGAGATCCCGATTCGAACGCTGCACTGAGAACGATGGTTCTCAAGGCAAAAGCCGGGCAAATGACCAACGATGCAATCGATCGCGCAATCAAACGCGGTACCGGTGAACAAACCGGAGCTTCTTACGAGTCGATCACGTACGAGGGTTATGCCCCCGGCGGAGTCGCGTTGCTCATCGACGTTCTCACCGACAATCGGAATCGCACCAGTGGCGACGTGCGCGCGGTGTTCTCGAAATACGGCGGCGCAATGGCCGAGCCCGGGGCCGTGGGTTGGCAGTTCTCGCGCAAGGGTGTCGTCATCGTCGATGGCACGGCGTCTGAAGACGACGTGATGGCCGCAGCGCTCGAAGCGGGCGCCGACGACGTGGCAGCCGACGGTGATGCCTGGAAGATCACGACGGACCCTTCGGTCGTTTTCGACGTCAAGTCGGCACTCGAGTCCGCGGGGCTTTCGGTCCTCTCGGCGGAAAGCACCATGGTGTCGGCAAACCTCGTTCCGGTCGACGACGTCGACGATGCGAAAAAGATCCTCCGAATTCTCGACGCGCTAGAAGACAACGACGACATTCAAGACGTCTATTCGAACTTCGACATGTCCGACGACGTCATGACGGCGGCATCGGCATGAGCGTCGGCGTGGGGGACAAGGCCCCCGACTTCACTCTGCAGGGCACCGGTGGCTCGTCGTATTCGTTGTCGGCATTCGCCGGACAGACGGTTGTCATCGTCTTTTACCCGGGTGACGAAACCCCGGTGTGCACGAAGCAGCTCGTCTGTTACAACAACGAACTTGCTCAGTTCACCGACATCGGTGCACAGGTGCTTGCCATCTCGGCGCAAGACATCGCGAGCCACGAAAAGTTCGCCGCGAAGCACGGATTCGCGTTTCCCTTGCTCTCCGACACCGACAAGGCCGTGGCCGGACAGTACGGAACCCTCGG
>JBEBAF010000176.1:0-2660 GCA_041159045.1 Actinomycetota bacterium | reverse complement strand
TGCGCCGCAGCCATCGGCGGAATTGGCGTTCTACTTGCAGCCGGATCCGGCGAAAGTCTCGAGGGTGGCGTTCGTTCGCAGGTCGACAAACAGTTGTTGCACGATCACACCGAGAAGGGCGACGCCGCGCAGGCACCCGCCGTGATCTTCGGAGTACTCGCCGTCGGCGCAGCAGCCGAAGAACTGTGGCGTCGTCGTCGCAACGGCGAATCGAAGTTTCCGAAGTGGGTTCCCGCCGCGCTTCTGTCGGCAACCGTGCTGTCGGGCGCCGTTGCCACCAAGTACGTCTACGACGCGGGCCACTCCGGAGCCAAGTCGGTTTGGCACGGCGTCAAGGCCGTTGGCGAGGGCGGCGGCGACGACTGATCGCCGTCTAACCTCGCATTCGTGGGGGAACTGAACTTCACGCGCATCCTGAAGCGCGGGTTGATGCACGCAAACGAGCAGGCCTTGGTCGATCTCGGCAACGGGCATGATGTCACGTACCGACAGCACATCGACCGCGTGTCCCGCTTGATTCAGGTATTGAAGTCACTTGGCATCGCACCCACCGACCGCGTCGGAGTTCTTGCAGGGTCGTGCCACGAGTACATCGAACTGTGGCATGCATGTCTGTGCGGTGCCGCCATCATCAACCCGCTGAACAACCGACTCGCACCCGAAGAAATCGTCTACATCCTGAACGATTCAGCCACGTCGGTGATCTTCGTCGATGCGACGTACGCGCCCGTGATTCACGGCATTCGCTCGCGGCTCCCCCACCTCACAACGGTCGTATTGATCGGACAAACCGACGCGCCGCACGATCTGCGCTACGACGACTTGATCAGCGGTCTGTCGCCGGCGCCGCTGCCCCCGGAACCCGATGATGTCGCACCCGCAGTACTGATGTACACGGGCGGTACAACAGGACTACCCAAGGGTGTCATCCTGAATCAACGAGCAATCGTGTTGGTGACCTACCGAAGCCAGATGTCGATGCTGATTTCACCCGGCTGGCGCTATCTCGCGTTCATGCCCCTGTTCCACGTGGCCAGCATCATGACCTGGTCATTGCTCATTCCCACGGGAGGCTGCGTGGTGCTGATGCCTGCGTTCGACCCGGTTGGCGTGATGAATGCGGTTCGCGATCAGCGCATCACTGCCATCGCCGGAGTGCCGACCATGTTCGGCCTCATCGTGCACCACCCGTCATTCGAGCCCTCGATGTTCGAGACCCTCAATCTCTTGGGATACGGCGCAGCACCGATGCCCGAGGCTCTGTTGTCGCGGTGGATGGAGATGTATCCAAAGCTCAGCTTCTACCAGGCGTACGGAATGACGGAGTGCGCAGCAACCGTGTGCGCTCTCACGCCTCACGATCATCGCATCGGCGGCGAGATCCTGAAGTCGGTGGGTCGCCCCTGTGTGGGAGTCGAGGTGGAAATTCGCGACCCCGAAACTGCGAGTCCACTCCCCGCGGGTGAAGTCGGCGAGCTCTGGATTCGCTGCGATTCAACGATGACCGAATACTGGAAGAAACCGGAAGCAACGACTCACGCGCTCGTCGACGGCTGGTACCGCTCGGGCGATGCGGGCCGGATCAATGACGACGGTTACGTATTCCTTGCCGACCGCGTGAAGGACATGATCGTGTCGGGTGGCGAGAACGTTTATTCGCTCGAGGTCGAGAACGCAATCTCGACTCACCCGGCAGTCACGCAAGTGGCGGTCGTAGGGCGACCACACGAGATATGGGGCGAAGCCGTGCACGCCTTCGTTGTGTGCACACCCGGAAGCGTTACCGAAGCCGAACTCGATGCGCACGCACGAAAGTTGATCGCCGGGTACAAGGTCCCCAAATCCTGGACGCTGCAAAGTGAACCACTTCCGCTGTCGGCTGCCGCAAAGGTGCTGAAGCGCGAGCTGAGGCAACGCCTCATCGACTCGGGCAAGTAGCGTTCACGCCATGTCATCCCCCCAGAAATTCGAAAAGCTTCAGCCGGCAATCCGCGACCTTGCTCAAGGCCCGAACTTCGGAACCCTCTCGTTCCTCTTGCCGAGCGGCCGCATCGCAAGCCATGTCATGTGGGTCGATGCCGACGACGATCACATTCTCATCAACACCGAAATCCACCGCGCGAAGTACAACGCCATCAAGGCCAACCCGATCGTCAACGTTGCGATCTGGAAGGCCGACAATGCCTACGCCTACGCCGAGGTACGCGGTCGTTGCGTTGGAGAAATCGGTGGCCAGGCCGCGCGTGACCACATCGATGCGTGCTCGATGCGCTACATGGGCTCGAAGTACGGCATGGAAATCCAGTCCGAGCGGGTCATTCTCAAGATCGCCGTCGAGAAGCAACGCGCACAAAACATCTAGAACTGGCGAGCAATGGTCGACAAGCCTGATTGGACGTTCCTCAGCAACCACGGACACGTGGCCATCTGTTTGGCGCGCGACCCCGACGTGCGCCTCCGCGACATTGCCGACAAGGTGGGCATCACCGAACGGCGCGTTGCGGCAATCATTGCGGAGCTCGAAGATGCGGGGATCGTCTCGCACGAACGCGTCGGACGACGCAACAGTTACACCGTCAACCGGCGGGCAAAACTGCGCCACCCGGTCGAGGCACACCGGACGATCGGCGACCTCTTGAAGGCCATCGGCGAATAGACAA
>JBEBAF010000175.1:0-3100 GCA_041159045.1 Actinomycetota bacterium | reverse complement strand
CTTTTCAGCCACCTCGTCGACACCATCGAACATGCGATCTCGGCCCAGGTGGCAACACTCACCGCAACCAAACGAGGCGATGCATTCGAAAATCTCCTGCAATCGAATCGGAACTATCTCCGAGTCGTCGCAGACAACGCCGACCTCTACCGACTCGTCGACGAAATGGCGGCGCACGACCCCGATGTCCAGAAGAATCGACTGAAGTCACGTCAACGCCACGTCGCGCGCGTCGCCGACACCATTCGCCGATGGCAGAAAACCGGTCGCGCGTCGAAAGGCATCGATGCCGAGGTCACGGCGGCCGCACTCGTATCGATGTTGTCGGGCTTCGCGCAATGGATGCATGTCGGAGGCGATTCCTACGACGAAGACACAGCAGCAATTCGCCTGACCGAAATTTGGGCCGCCGCTTGCGGCCTCACGCCATTGGCTCGAACGACTCCCCAAGGTTCGCAGCGATGAACGAATCAGAAGTTCGCAACGAAGTACACGCCTGGATCCAGGCCAACTGGAATCCCGCATTGTCGTTGCGTGAATGGCGCACCCGACTCGTGGAATCAGGCTGGGCTGTTCCGTCATGGTCGACCCGTTGGTTCGGCAAAGGTTTGCCCGCTTGGGCCGACAAGGTTGTCGCCGATGAACTGACCGCAGCGGGCGCGGTGGGAATGCCCCTCGGCGGCGGCATGAGCCTCGCCGCACCGACGTTGTTGAAGCACGGAAGCGACGAACTCAACGACCGCATCCTCAAGGCCACGCTCACCGGCGAACTCACGTGGTGTCAACTCTTCAGCGAACCTGGCGCGGGTTCCGACCTTGCGTCGCTTGCCACAACCGCTGTACGCGACGGTGACGAATGGGTGGTGAACGGACAGAAGGTGTGGAACACCAGCGCACACCACGCCGACCTCGGCATGCTGCTCGTGCGCACCGACTGGGAGGCGCCGAAGCACCGCGGGATTTCCTACCTCGTCCTCCCGATGGATCAGCAAGGCGTCGAAGTTCGGCCGATCCTCCAGATGAATCGCCATTCATCGTTCAACGAAGTTTTCCTCACCGATGCCCGAGTGCCGATCGATCATGTCGTCGGTGAAATCGGCATGGGCTGGGACGTCGCACGAACAACGCTCGCGAACGAACGCACCTTCGCAACCATGAAGCGGCCACGCTTCGCGAAAACAGCAGGCCGCGCAGTCGATGAAGCCAAGGCCGAAGCCGATGACCATTTCGCAACGTACGTTTGGTACCCACAACGTGCCGGCCGCGCCGATCTTGTCATCGACCGCGCAACAGCCGCGGATCGCCAAGCCGATCCGATCATTCGTGATCGCATCACCGCGTTGTATTCCTTCCGCATGGCCAGCGAATGGACGGCCCTTCGCGCACGCGCGAATCGTGCACTCGGCCGACAACCCGGCCCCGAGGGTTCACTCGGCAAGTTGGCTGCATCCGAAGTCGCTCGTCGTTCTGCACTGCTTCACACGCAGATCGCGGGCGCAAATGGCATGCTCGCCGAAACCGACGACGCAACCCATGCGATCGTCGCCGAAGTTCTTGTGTCGACACCTGCGCAATCGATCGCTGGTGGAACCGACGAGATTCAGAAGAACATCATCGGCGAGAAGATCCTCGGGCTACCTCGCGAACCCGCCGAAGACCCGCAGCAGCCATTCAGGAAGACGAATCGTTAATCGCGTTCCAGTCGGGCTGCACCTGAAGGCTTGACCACCCAACCGTCGACCCGTGCATCGGGGTCGCACAACGCCACCACACAACCACCGAATCCCCCGCCGGTCATCCGCGCCCCATAAACACCCGGAGTATCCGCGAGTTCGGCGACGGCACGATCCATCATCGGAGTCGAGGTGGCGAAATTTTCGGCGAGGCTGCGGTGACCTTCGAGCATGATCTCGCCGGCCAGCACGTAGTCGTAAGACGACAGAGCGCGTGCGAAGGCTTCGACCCGCGCGTTTTCCGACACGACGTGAAGAGCACGACGGCGAATCAATTCGTTCTCGATCGATGCGAGATCTCGCAACGACGCGTCGCGCAACGGGCCAACAACCTGCTCGGCCGCCGCGCACTCGCCCACTCGCATTGCGTATTCCGAGCCTTCGAGGGTTCGCGACGCAACGAACTTCACGACGACCTTCACCGATTCGGGTACCGGTACGTGTTGCACGTCGAGCGAACGACAGTCGATCAACGTTGCATGACCTTCGCGCGCCGAAGTGATGCACAACTGATCCATGATTCCGCACGGCACACCCGTGGCATCGCGCTCGGCTTGACGGCAAAGTTGCGCCAGTTCAACCGGCGAACCCGCAAAACCGAAAGCCAGCGCAGTTGCAACCTCCAACGCTGCACTCGACGAGAGGCCCGCACCAAGAGGAATCGTCGTCGAGACACACCCCGAAATGGCGACTGCGCCGGGGATCAATGCGCGCACAGCGTTGACGTAGCGCATCCATTCATCCCCCTCGACAGCATCGGAGACCAGCGACATCACGTCGGAGGGTTCGAAGTCGACCATGGTGGAACGATCAATTGCCATGGGAAAAACCAGTCCGCCCGTGTAGTCCGTGTGATCGCCGATCAGGTTCACACGACCCGGCGCCACGGCCCGCGACTTAGCCGACATGGAGGCTCTCGGGAATCCACCCGCGGTGTGCTTCCAACAAGTTGTCGACCAGCGACCAGATCTGATCGAGGTCAAGTTCGGCAGCTGTGTGTGGGTCGAGCATCGCCGCGTGATACACGTGCTCGCGTTTCCCCGTCAGAGCGGCTTCCACCGTCAGCGACTGCACGTTCACATTCGTCTGCATCAACGCGGCCAACTGCGGCGGCAGCGCACCAATCGTCTGCGGATGCAAGCCTGCGGCATCAATCGCAATCGGCACCTCGACGCAACAACCCTCGGGAAGATTCGAGATCAGCCCGTGATTCGGCACATTGCCGTACACGGTGACCTGCTCGTTCGTTTCCATCGCATTGATGATCGACGAGCCGTACTCCATGCTCGGCACGACACGCAACGACGATTCGGGATCCTCCAAACGCGCACGCAGCGATTCCCAACCGGCGATCTGCCGCTCGCAAC
>JBEBAF010000174.1:0-8543 GCA_041159045.1 Actinomycetota bacterium | reverse complement strand
ACGATCCGCCAGAGTCTTCGAAATAGCAGCAGTCAACGTCGTCTTACCATGGTCAATGTGACCCATCGTTCCGATATTCACGTGCGGCTTCGTACGCTCAAACTTTGCCTTCGACATTTCTGGTTACTCCATTACTGATGGTGGGTTGATGGTGGTATTCGTGATGGTTTGGTAGCGGCGATCGGGATCGAACCGATGACCTTCCGATTATGAGCCGGATGCTCTGACCAACTGAGCTACGCCGCCATCGCCGAGCCGGGTTGGTCGGAACCTGGCGGAGCCCTCTGTGGGAATCGAACCCACGACCTTTTCCTTACCATGGAAACGCTCTGCCGACTGAGCTAAGAGGGCGTGACCCGGGCGAGCCCGAGCCGGGTGGTGATGCTATCGGCGGATTTTTCGGGTTCTCCGCCCGGTTGAAGGGCTAGTTTCGATCCCGTGTCTGCTTCTACGTCATTCGGAGCCAGTCCCGCCCCCGGAATAGTTCTGCGCCCCGCCACCGTGGCCGACGCTCACGCCATCGCTGCGATCTACAACCACGAGGTCGAGAACACCACGGCCACCTTCGACCTGGTGCCCCGCACCATTGCCGAACAAGAGGCCTGGATTGCGGCCCGCAGTGGGGCTTTCAGCGCCATCGTGGCCGTGAATCCCGAGGGCGAGGTTCTGGGTTTTGGGGCTCTCTCCCCCTACAAGGAACGCGCCGCCTACCGCACGTCCGTCGAGGACTCGGTCTACGTCGATCGCTCGCTCGCCCGACGAGGAATCGGCCGGCTCATCCTCGCCCACCTCCTCGATACTGCCGAAGAGTCGGGCTTCCATGCCGTCTTTGCCCGGATCGAAGCCAGTGGCGCCGCTTCGCGAGCACTTCACGAGGCATGCGGATTCCGCCTTGTCGGGGTGGAAGTCGAAGTCGGACGGAAGTTCAACCGCTGGCTCGACGTCGCACTGATGCAGTGCCTGCTGCACGAGCGCCCGCACTGAGGGGTTGAAGAAAGAAAAGGAATCGGACAAAGAAAAACGACCCCGTCCAGAATCTGGGCGGAGTCGTTTTCGGGTTGGGCTGTTTTTTATGCGGAGCCATCCGCAGTGGGCCGGGAAGGATTTGAACCTCCGTAGGCAATGCCGGCAGATTTACAGTCTGCTCCCTTTGGCCGCTCGGGCACCGACCCTTCGTCGGGCAAGGCTACAGGCTGGGTAGCGTTTCGCACATGCCCTCGTTCGACGTGATTTCCGAAGTGGACCGCCAGGAACTGCGCAATGCGGTCGACCAGGCCCAGCGTGAAATGGCCAACCGCTTCGATTTCAAGAACACCAATTCATCGATCGAACAGAACGAGCTGGTCATCACCATCCGCACCATCAGCGAAGAAAAGGCCCGGGCGGTTCGGACCCTCCTCGAAGAGAAGTTCGTGAAGCGCGGCATGTCGCTGAAGGGCATCGACTGGGGCAAGTTCGAACAGGCTTCGGGCGACACCGTCCGACAGGTTGTCACCATCAAAGTGGGTATCGGCTCCGACAAGGCCCGCGAAATCAACAAGCTCATCAAGGAAAAAGGCCCAAAGGGTGTGTCCAGCCAAACCCAGGGCGAGCAGATTCGCGTGACGGGCAAGAAGCGCGACGACCTCCAAGCCGTGATCGCGCTGTTGAAGGCCGAAGACCTGGGTGTTCCGTTGCAGTTCGAAAACTTCCGCGACTAGTTCGCCGCGATCATTGCCGCGACGGTCAGTCTTCGGTCGACTGCGCCGCGCGATGCTGGAGCTCGGTCACCACACTGGCATCGGCCAAGGTCGTGGTGTCACCCAAGTTGCGTCCTTCGGCGACGTCGCGCAACAACCGTCGCATGATTTTCCCGCTGCGGGTCTTCGGAAGATCCGGTGTGAAGTAGATCGTCTTGGGTTTGGCAATCGCGCCGATTTCCTTCGCGACGTGATTGCGCAAGTCGGATTATGAAACCTCGGCGCCTCCGCGCAACGTCACGTAGGCGATGATCGCCTGTCCTGTCGTTGCGTCATTCGCGCCGACAACCGCTGCTTCCGCGACGCTGGGATGCGAGACCAATGCGGACTCAACTTCGGTTGTCGAGATGCGATGGCCCGACACGTTCATCACGTCGTCGACGCGACCGAGCAACCACAGATAACCATCGTCATCGAGCTTCGCCCCATCGCCCGCGAAGTAACGACCGGGGAAACGGCTCCAATACGTTTCTTCGAAACGTTGTGGGTCGCCCCAAATGCCGCGCAACATTCCCGGCCACGGATGCGTGAGAGTGAGGTAGCCGCCGCCACGTGTCACGACGTTGCCTTGTTCGTCGACGACTTCGGCACCGACGCCCGGCAAAGGGAACGTCGCCGAACCGGGCCTCGTTGTGGTGGCTCCGGGCAAGGGGCTGATCATGATGCCGCCGGTCTCGGTTTGCCACCACGTATCGACGATCGGACATTTACTTCCGCCGATGTTCTCGTGGTACCACATCCACGCTTCGGGGTTGATCGGTTCGCCCACGCTACCGATGACGCGCAACGAGGAAAGATCGTGTTTCGCGGGTTCTTGTGTTCCCCACTTCATGAACGTTCTGATCGCCGTTGGAGCCGTGTAGAAAATCGTCACCTTGTACTTCTCGACGATGCTCCACAGTCGATCGTTACCGGGATGATTCGGCACACCCTCGTAGATCACCTGCGTGGCGCCATTCGCAAGCGGGCCATAGACGATGTACGAATGACCGGTGATCCAGCCGACATCGGCAGTGCACCAGTACACATCGGTGTCGGCGTGCAGATCGAACACGTACTTGTGCGTGTAGGCGACGTGCGTGAGGTATCCACCCGTCGTGTGCATGATTCCCTTGGGCTTGCCCGTGGTGCCGCTGGTGTACAAGAGAAACAGCAACTGCTCGGCATCCATCGGTTCGGCAACGCATCGAGCATCGGCCTTCGCCATGAGGTCGTGGTACCAATGATCGCGACCTGCCTTCATGTCGACGTCGTTTCCGCCACGCTGCACCACCACGACATGTTCGATCGACGGTGTGGAAGCCACGGCCTCGTCGGCTTGCGGCTTCAACGGGAAGACTTCGCCACGGCGCCACCCACCGTCGGCGGTGATCAAGACCTTTGCTGACGCGTCGTTGATGCGATCGGCCAATGCCTGCGAACTGAACCCGCCGAAGACCACGGAATGTGCCGCGCCGATTCGCGCGCACGACAACATCGCAACCACGGCTTCAGGAATCATCGGGAGGTAGATGTTGACGCGATCACCACGAACGACTCCGAGATTCTTCAACACGTTCGAAAAACGCTCGACTTCGGCGAGAAGTTCGGCATACGTGATCGTGCGCGTGTCGCCGGGTTCACCCTCCCAGTGAATTGCCACCTTGTTGCCGCGACCGGCTTCAACGTGTCGATCGAGACAGTTGTAGGCAACGTTCAATTGCCCGCCAAGAAACCATTTACTGAACGGACGATTCCATTCGCAGACGCTGGTCCACGGAGTCGACCAACTGACGAGCTCTTCGGCCTGGCGGGCCCAGAAGGCTTCGTAATCCGCAGACGCTTCGTCGTAAAGGTGCGTTCCAACGACATGTGCGGTCTTCTTGAAATCCGCGCTCGGCGGGAACTTTCGTTGCTCGAGAAGGAGTGCTTCGATCGTTTCATCCGACATGGCGCCAACTTAGTGTCGCCACGGGATGACCACTGCAGGACGTCGGACTAAGTTGTTTTGTATGGCCAAATCGTCTCCGCGCGACAAGCAAACCGGCGGTGCCAAGAAGTCCGCCGCAAAGGCTCCGGCTCGCCGCAAAGGTGTCCCGAGCAAGACCGACAAAAATGTCATTCACATCGATGGGCGCGATCGTCGGCCCTGGGCATTGGCCAGCAAGGAGCGCCTCCTCGAGGCCGCCACCGAAGAAATTGCGGCCGTCGGTTTCGAGCGCGCCCGACTTGCAGAAATCGCCGAACGGGCCGAAATGACTCCCGGGTCGGTGTACACGTGGTTCGCCAACAAAGAAGAGCTGTTCCGTGCAGCCCTGGAAAATGCACTCTCGGCGCAGATCCGCAACAACGTCACGTTTCTCGAGGAGTCAGGGCTCCCCGGTTCGGATTGGTTGGTGAAGATCGCGGCCACCGTGCCGCGCAACGCGGGCGACGCGGGGCCGACCGCTGCTCAACAACTTCTCATCGACGCGTACTACGCATCCTGGCGAGACCCTGCAGCGCGAGAAATTCTGCGGCCGCGCATTCGCGAGCACTACGCCATGTACCGCAAGATCGTCGATGACGCCCAAGCCGAAGGCGCAATCGCGAAGTCGGTCGACGCCCACACGTTGGCCACATTGCTGCTTGCCATTCCGGTCGGCCTGTCACTCGTCAGCATGGCCGGTGTTGATCGACCGGAAGACACGAACTGGCTGGAAATTTTCAGCCGATTCGATACGTCAATGCGCTGAATGCACCAAGGCCCGCAGGGTCGAGAAGTGCCTGTGCTTCACTGATCCGCGACCGCATCTTCAGCGCTACAAGGTCGGGGCGTGCCGCTGCCGCTTCCCATGCGCGACGTCCTTCGTCGACGAGTTCGTCGATTCCCCACAGTTGCAAGAACTGCGATTGTGAACGTATCGCTTCCGGTTCGGCTACGGCACTGAGCTGATCGATCATGACCTGCACGGTGATGTCCTGTTGGCCCGGATTCGACAGGTAGTGCCCACCGCGTTCGTGCCCGACATAGGTACGCAACCATTCACGCCACGGAGTTACCGCGGCGACCGCGGTTGCAGGAGTGCAGTAATCGAAAAGGAGAATCCGCCCCCGCTCGAGCAAACTGAGCGCGTTCCGCAACCACTCACCTGCTGTTCGCTGCAGTGGAACCCGCGCCCCGTGGGTTGCCGCGGCAGGAAGGAAGGGCGACGGTGCCGATAGCGGTCGCAGAACTTCGACGAATCGATCGCCACTCATTGCGACCCACGCTTCACGCCATCCGTCGTCGTACACGCACAAGTCGAATGGAAGATTGTCGAATAGTTCGTTCGCGATGACGACACCGGTGAATGGTTTCTCGGGAAGCAACGGCTGCGACTCGACTCCGGCCGGATGACGTTCGCGCTGAAGATCCGAAATTTCAACGGCGACGTAACGCCCTTTTTCCAGACATCGCGGACGCGCATCAAGGATGGAACGGGCGAGAGTTCCCGGACCCGCACCCGCCTCGACAACCGTGAAGTCATCGGGCTCACCGAACTCGTGCCACCAAGCATCGAGTGCGCGTGCAACGACCGTTCCGAACAGCGGTCCTACTTCCGGTGATGTGATGAAGTCACCGCGACGCCCCGCCGAACCCTGACTCGAATAGAAACCGTCGTCGCCATACAGCGAGAGTTCCATGAAACGACGGAACGGAATCGCCCCGTCGTGCGCGGAGATCTCCGCGCGAATGTGATCAGCGGCCGAGGGCACCGGCGAAGGTGGCAAGGTCGCCGAAGTGCAGTGCGACGCCGGGCAACACACCGAGCGCAAGTGTCGCAAGACCGGTGATACCGAGCGCGATCACCAACGGTGCCGGAGTGCGAATCGCCGTCGTGTCGCCATCGGGAACCGGCCGCATCCAGATCTCTCGCATCACGTTGCCGTAGTAACCGAACGCGATGACCGAGTTCACCGCACCGATAACCGCAATCGCGTACGCCCAACCCGTTCCGGCTTCGAGCACAGCCTGGAAGGCGGAAAATTTTCCGATCCACCCACCGAGCGGCGGGATACCGGCGAGCGAGCCGAGGAAGATCGTCATCAAGACGCCGAGACCGGGTGCGTAGCTGAAGAGACCACCGAACGACGCAATGTCGCCGCTACGCGTCTTACGGCTGACCGCAAGGATGATTGCGAACATTCCGAGGTTTGTCGCCGCGTACACGATGAGGTACGTCACAACCGACCGCAACACTGCGGCGCCGGCGTTACCTTCGGCTGCAACAGCGAGCGGCATGAGGATGAAACCACCCTGGCTGATCGACGAGTACGCGAGCATGCGCACGATGTTGGTTTGGCGCAGAGCCATGACGTTGCCCACGGTCATCGTGAGAACTGCCAACACCCAGATGAGCGGCTGCCAGACATCGGAACCGCCCGGCACCGCGACGTAGAGAACCGTCACCAAGGCAACGAAACCCGCAGCCTTCGACGCAACGGAGAGAAACGCGGTGACCGGTGTCGGCGCACCCTGATAGGTGTCGGGTGCCCAGGTGTGAAATGGCACAGCGGAAACCTTGAAGGCAAAACCAACGACGATGAACACGATCGCGAGGATGCGAACGGCCGTGAGCTCACCCGCGACTTGGTTCGCAATGTCAGAAAGCAAGGTGGAGTTCGTGACGCCGTACAACAACGACATGCCGTAGAGCATCACGGCGGAAGCAAAGACGCCGAGAAGGAAATACTTCACGCCGGCTTCGTTGCTTTTTGCGTCGCGCTTCCGCCATGCGGCGAGCATGTATGCGGGAATCGAGAGGAACTCGAGTGAAACGAAGATCGAGACGAGGTCTCGGCTCGAGGCCATGGTCATCATGCCGAGAATGCTCGTCAACATGAGCACCCAGTATTCGCCCTGGTAGTACTCGCCTTCTTCGATGTACGTCGTGGAAAGCAGAACAACGACGTAGCCGGCCAACAGGAACAGCCCCTTCAGAATGAGACTGAAGTCGTCGATGACGTATCGGCCATCAAACAGTGAACGAACACCTGCATCGTTCAGCGCAAGTGTGAGAACCGGGATGAACGCGCCGAGCAACGTGAAACCGGTGAGGCTCGCCAAGATCCACTTGCTGCGTTCGGCCAGGAAGAGGTCGACCAGCAGCACGAGGCACAGCCCTGCGGCCACCACGATTTCGGGCGCGATGCCGTGGTAGTCGACAGCGGGTGACGACCACCCTGCAGCTGCGATAAGCGAGGACAACACGGATCAGCCTCCGATATGGGTGACGATCGAGGCGACCGCCGGATCGATGAGCTTGAACATCAGGTTCGGCAGAACACCGAAGACGACGATGGCAATGAGAAGTGGCGTCCATGCCATCCACTCGAACGCATTGACGTCGTGAATGTCGCTGTGGTGATCGCCGTGTCCGTGATCGTGGCCGTGCGTATCGAATTCGGGCTTCGGCTCACCGAAGGCCGTGCGCTGGTAGAGCCACAGCAGGTACGCCGCGGCAAACACGGTGCCGAGCGCGGCAATGACCATGTAGACGCGGAAGGTCGCTTCCGAAAGTCCGGCGGCGGGGCTGTAGGCCGAAAGGATTGCGGGGAATTCACCCCAGAATCCGGCGAGGCCCGGAAGACCGAGCGATGCCATTGCACAGAAACCGAGAATCCAACCGAGTTTCGGCATCTGCTTGAGCATGCCACCGAGTCGCGCAATCTCGAGCGTGTGGTAGCGCTCTTTCACGCTTCCAGCGATGAAGAACAACATGCCGGTGATGAGTCCGTGCGCCACCATGCCGAACACCGCGGCGTTCATGCCGAACGACGTGAGGGTCGAGATACCGAGCATGACGAAGCCCATGTGCGCCACCGACGAGAACGCGATGAGCCGCTTCATGTCGGTTTGTGCAAGGCAGCCGAGCGCACCGTAGATGATGCCGATCACAGCGAGGAGACCGATCCACGGCGCCCATTCCTTCGCGGCTTCGGGCAAAACGGGAATGGCAATGCGGATGAATCCGTACGTGCCGAGCTTCAGAAGAATCGCGGCAAGGATGACCGAACCCTGCGTTGGTGCCTGCGTGTGCGCGTCGGGCAACCACGTGTGGAACGGGAACATCGGAACCTTGACGGCGAAACCGACGAACATTCCCGCGAAGATCCACACCTGCGTGGTCTTGGCGATTGCACCACCGTGTTCGACGAGGTACGGGATGGCGAAGCTTTCCGCACCCGTCTTGAAGAACAATGCGAGGAATGCGACGAGCATGAGTGCCGAACCGAACATCGTGTAGAGGAAGAACTTGAGCGATGCGTACTGACGGTTCTCGCCGCCCCACACGCCGATCATGAAGTACATCGGCAACAACACCAGTTCGAAGAAGACGAAGAAAAGGATGAGGTCTTGCGCCATGAACGTGCCGGCCATGCCCGTTTGGAGAACGAGCATGAGCATGAGGAACGCCTTCGGGTTACCCGGTGACGGGATGTGGTTCCAGCTGTAGATCATGACGAGGACCGTGATGACCATCGAAAGGAAGTAGAGCGGCAGGCTGATGCCGTCGATCCCGACGTAGTACGTGCTCTTGATCACCGAGATCCAATTCGTACGTGCGACGAACTGCATCTTGCCGGCTTGGTCGTAGTCGAACTGGGTGAGCGTGTACACGCCAACACCAAGCGTTGCGAGTGCAGTGATCAGTGCCACCGCCTTGTTCAACTGTTCTTCCGCCTTCGGGATGAACAGCATCACCAGCACACCGGCTAGCGGTAGGAAGGTGCCGACGCTGAGCACCCAGTTGGCGTCACGGAGTTGGTCCATGCCGAATTGCTCCTCAGGTGTTGATGATG
>JBEBAF010000173.1:0-3423 GCA_041159045.1 Actinomycetota bacterium | reverse complement strand
CTCTGGCGCAGATCGACAAGGGCACCGGCATCGCAATGATCTGTACGTTCGGCGACGTCACCGACGTCACCTGGTGGCGCGAATTGCAGCTGCCCACTCGGGCAATCATCGCCCGCAACGGGCGCATTCTCGCCGATGGCCCCGAGGCCATCACGTCGGAACGTGGCCGCGCCAACTACGCCGCAACCGTCGGCAAGTCGGTGAAGCAGGCACAAACGGCCGTCGTTGAATTGCTGCGCGAAAGCGGCGAGATGATCGGCGAGCCGCGTGCCATCACGCACCCGGTGAAGTTCTTCGAAAAGGGCGAGCGTCCTCTCGAAATCGTCACGTCGCGCCAGTGGTACATCCGCAACGGCGGACGCGAAGCCGATCTGCGCACGCGTCTCGTACAGCGTGGCCACGAACTCACGTGGCATCCCGACCACATGCGACACCGCTACGAGAACTGGGTCGAGGGCCTGAACGGCGACTGGCTCATCAGCCGCCAGCGTTACTTCGGCGTACCGATTCCGCTGTGGTACCCGCTGAACGCCGATGGTTCGATCAACCACGACGCACCCATCGTTCCTTCCGACGATCAGTTGCCTGTCGACCCCAGCACCGACGTTCCCGCGGGTTTCACCGAATCTCAGCGCGGTCAGGCCGGCGGCTTCATCGGCGACCCCGACGTGATGGACACGTGGGCAACGAGTTCGCTCACACCGCAAATTTCCGGTGGCTGGCTCGACAACCCCGCGATGTTCGCGAACATCTTCCCGATGGACGTTCGTCCGCAGGCGCACGAAATCATCCGCACGTGGTTGTTCTCCACCATGGTGCGTTCGCACTTCGAACACGGCGTCGCACCCTGGTCGAATGCCGCGCTCTCGGGCTGGATCCTCGACCCCGACCGCAAGAAAATGTCGAAGTCGAAGGGCAACGTCGTCACGCCGATCGACCTGTTCGACAAGTACGGAAGCGATGCCGTTCGTTACTGGGCTGCAAGCGCGCGTCCGGGCGTCGACACCGCATTCAGCGAAGAACAAATGAAGGTCGGCCGCAAGCTCGCGATGAAACTTCTGAACGTCTCGAAGTTCGTTCTCGGCTTCGGCGAAGTGGCAGCCGGCGCAACACCAACGGCGCTCGTTGACGTTGCAATGCTGCACCGACTCGCATCGGTGGTCGATGAATGCACTCAAGCGTTCGTCGGATTCGACTACGCACGGTCGCTCGAACGCACCGAGGCATTTTTCTGGTGGTTCTGCGACGACTACGTGGAACTCGTCAAGCAGCGCGCGTACCAAGGCGAAGGAGTCGATCCCGCCGACGCCGCATCGGCACGTGTCGCCTTGCGTCGTGCGCTGTCGGTGATCCAGCGGCTGTTCGCGCCACTGATTCCGTTCGTCTCGGAAGAAGTGTGGCGCTGGTGGAACGACACCTCGGTGCACACCGCACCGTGGCCCACGCGCAACGACCTCGTTGCGGGTTGTGCCCCCGAGACAACCACCGATCCCGAAGCCGATCTCGAGGCAATCTGCAGCGTTCTCGCAGCGGTGCGCCGCGCGAAGACCGAGGCAAAGGTGTCGCAACGCGCCGAAGTCGCATCACTCGTGGTGCAGGGCCCCGATGCGGCAATCGCCGCCGTATCGGGTGCGATGACAGACCTTGTTTTTGCCGGTTCGATTCTCGGGCACACATTGTCAAGCGGAGCTTCGGAACTGGTTACATCGGTGACGCTCGCCCCGCCATCCACCGAGCAGGCCTGACGGATAGCGTCATAGCCGTATGGCGCGCCACAAGTTCCGGCACACGTGGCCCCAACGCCTCATTTTCGGCTTCAACATCGTCATCGCAGTCGGGTTGCTGATCGGCGGAGGCGCGCTGGTTTACGCGAACCAGCGGCTCGACAACCGCAAGGTCGTCACGATCACACCCAGCGGGAAGGGCGATTCGGGTCCGGTCGCGCAGAACCAACTCGACAACCTGCCCGAGGGCGACCTCAGCACGAAGAACTTCCTCATCACGGGCCGCGACAACAACGCTTGTGTCGACCAGAAGTCGCAGTACGCGGGTGCGGTGGGTGAACGGTCGGGCTACGCCGGACTCACCGACACGATCATGCTGATCCGCGTCAACCCCAAAGACAACCAAGCAGCGGTTCTGTCATTCCCCCGCGATCTTTGGGTGAAGATTGCGAAGTCCGACTCGAAGAACCGCATCAACACGGCGTATCGACCGAATGAACCACAGCGGTTGATCGACACGATCATGTCGAACTTCGGAATTGGCGTCGACCATTACATCAGCGTCGACTTCTGCGCCTTCAAGACAATCGTCAATGCGGTCGGAGGCGTGCGCATCCCATTCGCCTATCCCGCACGCGACCTTGCCACGAACTTCCGCGTGAAGTCGGCCGGCTGCGCCAAACTCAAAGGCGACGAAGCCCTCGCGTACGTGCGTTCCCGCCACTACGCCTACTTCGACACGAAGAAGAACAAATGGGTGGGCGATCCGTCGGGCGACTGGGGGCGCATTGCGCGTCAGCAAGACTTCCTGCGCCGCGTTCTTCGCGCGGCGCTCGACAAGGGCGTCACGAACCCGGCGGTGGCAAACGACCTTCTCGGTGCAGCGCTGAAAGATGTGATCACCGACGACAACCTGTCGGCGCTCAAGCTGTTGCAGCTGGCGCGTGCGATGCGCAACGTCAGCGAGAAAGACGTACGCACCTACACGGTCGATGGCGTGATGAAGCGCATCGCCGGCCAATCCATCATCGAGCCGACGTTGAAGAGCGACACGATGAAAGCCGTTCTTGCGATTTTCCAGGGCACGTCGACAATCGCCGAGGGCAACAAACAGATCGGCCAGGTCGATGCCGCAGTCGGTTCGACGCGCGGAGTTCGCGCAGCCGACCCTGCCACGTCAACCACGTCGACCACCGTTGCCGGCGAAGTGAACCAAACGCTGTCGCAACAGCGGTTCAGCGTCACGCCGCCGAGCGACCCCACCTGTCGCTAGCCGCGCTCGAGTACTTCCAACAACGCTGACGGCACCATCGAAGGTCCGCTGACCGTGGCGATTCGCGCGCCAACGTCACCCGCCAACGTTCTTGCTTCCGCATCGTCGCCTTCCGGCGCGATGATGCACAGCTCATCTACTGCACGTGCTGCCGCAACGACGTCGCCGGGTTCGTTCGCGCGACAGTCCGACAAAAGAACGACGACCTTCCGTGCGGCGCGCGATCGCGACAGCTGTTCACCGGCAGCACGTAGAGCACTCGCCAGGTCGGTGGTGCCGAACCCACGCAAGGTGAGCACCGCATTGACCACGTCGTCGGCACGACGCGGTACGTCTTGTGATTTTGCGACGATCACATCGCGACCGAAAGCAAGCACGCTGTAGTCGTTTGGTTCACGCGACGCCACGGCCGCCGCCGCCAGCGCG
>JBEBAF010000172.1:0-8312 GCA_041159045.1 Actinomycetota bacterium | reverse complement strand
GTCTTCACCAATTCAGGCGTGTTCTGTGAACGTGCAACGGCCGTTGAGAATCGAGGGTCGTCGGCCATCTCGGGGCGGCCGTATGCCGCCCACAGTCCGCGGAACTCGACATCGCTGACGGCAGAACTGGCGCAGTAGCCGTCTTCGAGAACGGTGACGTTGTAGTTGGCGCCAAGGGTGGGCATCCGCACCGCGTCGTCGTCGAGCAGCGTTGCATCCATGCCCGCATCGGGCCACAGGAATGACACCGCAGAATCGAGCATGGCCACGACGATGTGCTGGCCTTCCGCGATGCCGCGCTCGCGTGCGAACAGAGCGGCACAAATCGACTGCATGGCGGTGTACGACGTGACCTTGTCACACATCAGGTTGCGCAACATCTGCGGCTTGCCGGTGGCGGGGTCGGTTTGCACCGAGGCAACACCACTGGCGGCCTGGATCACGTTGTCGTAGACACGGCGATGACTGTTCGGGCCGTCGGGGCCGTAGCCACTGATCGATACGTAGATGATCCCGGGGTTGAACTTCTTGACGTCTTCGTATCCGAGACCGAGACGCTCGAGTGCGCCCGGCCTGTAGTTCTGCACGAACACTTCGGCTTCGCCGATCAACTTCGTGAGGATCTCCAGGCCTTCCTTCGACTTCACGTTCAGGTTGATCGAACGCTTGCCGCGGTTGTTCAACGAGAAAAGGCCGGTGACGCCGTTCTTCTGCGAACCGAGGTGGCGCATGAGGTCGCCCTGACCGGGCGATTCGATCTTCACCACGTCGGCGCCGTAGTCGGCGAGCATCATCGAGGTGAGCGGGCCCGAGATCATCGTCGACATGTCGACGACCTTGATTCCGGTGAGAGGCGGCTGGTTCGTGGTCACTGTTCCCCCTGAACGATGGCTACTGGTGGGGCATATGGTGGCAGATCAGTGCACAATCGGCGCAACGCAGGGCCACGGTCGTTCGCGTTCGATTGCCAAGCCAAGTTCGAGGAGCACCTGCTCTTGGAAGTGCTTACCGACGATCTGGAGGCCGACGGGCAGGCCGTCGACGAAGCCGGCAGGCACGGAAAGCGCCGGATTGCCGTGCATGTTGGCGGGGAAAGTGAGCCGCCCGTTGTTCGCAGCGCCTGCCGCGATGCCGCCGAACGTGCCGGGCAGTGGACCATCGGCGGCGAACGCGACGTCGGGGTTGCTGGCCGTGAGAACGATGTCAACGTTGCGGAAGATCTCTGCCATCCGTTCATTGAGTACGCCACGGCGAAGCTCGATCTTGTGTCGTGCCTCCGATCCGTATCGACCTTCGGTCAACTCGAGACCCATGCGAATCTCGGGAGTCAGATCATCGGCACAAGCCGGCCAGTGGTCGCCGAGTTCTTCACGCATCGACACCATTCCGGAGATCGACCACGCTGCGCCCATGTTCGGCAGTGTCGTATCGACACCATCGACGCGACGCAAACCGACTCGGCTGATCAACCAAGTGGCGACTTCCTCGAGAACGTTCCACATTGCCGGTGACACGGTTGCGCCACCCCAATCGGGGACGACTGCAACACGCAAACCGCGAACGTCGATCGAGCCGAGTTCATTCTCCCAACCGGCGACTCGCGGCAACGACAATGGGTCGCGTGAATCGTGTCCGTTCGCCACGTCGAACCAGCGTGCAGTGTCGCGAATGCTGCGCGACACGCAGCCTGTCGTCACGGTGAGGTTCCCCACGTAGTGAAACGGCGCGCGCGGAATACGACCGTATGTCGCCTTCAGGCCGACGAGCCCGCAGAATCCCGCGGGAATGCGGATCGACCCACCACCGTCGCCGGCAGTTGCGATGGTGCACAATCCACCTGCGACCGCGGCTGCGCTGCCGCCCGATGAGCCGCCGGGGGTTCTCTCGGTGTTCCACGGATTGTGCGTCGTGCCGTTCAACACGGTGCGCGTCACGTTGACGCCACCGAATTCGCTCGCGGTGGTCAATGCATACGGAATCATTCCGCCTTCACGTCGCAGGCGTTCGACCTGCAGTGACGTGTGTGACGCAATGCGATTGGCGAATGCCACGCAGGCTTCGGTGTCGGGCCAACCCGCAACTGGTTCGAGTTCCTTGACCGCAAGTGGAACTCCGCCGAAGGGGAGTGTGACGTCGGCCTTCGCCGCTGCATCGAGTGCGCTCTCGGCATCGATGAAGCTGAAGGCATTCAGTCCCGCGCGCCTGTTGGCTTCGGCTGCCGCGAGGGATGCACGCATCTCATCGAGGGGGTGGCGTCGTCCGGAACGAAATTCCTCGACGAGTCCAACGGCATCGCCCGTCCACGTGTCGTGTGAAGTCATGGCGCGAAACTACAACCCGTGGTGGAACGGGTCGTTCGCCGGCTTCCGCAGTTAGCGTTCTCCCCGTATGGACACGCGAGCCTTCCTCGGACTTCAGCAGAGCCACAACCCATTCCGATGGAACATGGAAGTGATTCAACGCGTGTCGACTTCGGGCAACTTCCTGTTCGGTGGTTGCGGCCTCGGCGCCGCAATTTCGGCAATGGAGGGCACCACGGGGCGCAACACCATCTGGGCAACCTCGCAGTACCTCGCGTACGCGAAGCCCGGCCAGGTTCTCGACATCGACGTCACCGTTGCGGTGTCGGGCCACCAAATCACCCAGGCGCGCGCGGTGTGCCACGTCGGTTCGCGCGAGATCCTCACCGTCAATGCGGCATTGGGTGACCGCCCGATGGACGTTCACGGACAGTTCGAGAAGATGCCCGACGTTCCGGCACCGCTCGACTGTCCACCGAGGGAACATCGTCTCGTCGCCGACGGTTCGATCAATGACACCCTCGAGCAGCGCATGGCGAAGGGTCGATCGATCGACACACTCGACGGAACTCTCGGCGATGGTCGGACGCTCATGTGGGCGCGTATTCCGCAGGTGATCCAGGGAGTCGACGCAAGTGCCCTGGCCGTGCTCGGAGACTTCGTCCCCATGGCAATCAGTCACGCACTCGGCGTGCGCGGTGGTGGCAACAGCATCGACAACACGTTGCGAGTGGTGAAACTCGTGCCGACCTAATGGGTGCTCCTCGACATTCGCATTCACGCCGTCGAACGTGGTTTCGGCCACGGCCTCGTGCACATGTTCGCCGAAGACGGCACTCTGCTGGCCACGGCAAGCCAAAGCGTGATCTTCCGTTACTGGCCGTAGTCCCGTCGTCTGGAAAGATGTCCGCATGGCGGGCACTCCACTTCCTCGACGCAACGGCATGACGGTTCCCCTTCCGGGACACCTGCACACACATCGCGAAGGCCTCGCGAAACTCGCCGATCTCGGCTACAGCGACATTTGGTCGGCGGAATCCGACGGAGCCGACGGCTTCACACCGCTTGCAATGGCCGCCGCGTGGGAGCCACGTTTGCGACTCGGAACGGCGATCATCCCCGCATTCACGCGTTCACCTGCGGCGTTCGCTCAGTGCGTTGCATCGTTGGCCGACGCTGCTCCCGGTCGCTTCGCAATCGGCGTTGGTTCGTCGAGCAACGTCATCGTCGAGAAGTGGAACGGCGTTCCCTTTGTCGAGCCCTACAAGAAGGTGCGCGATGTCGTCCGCTTCCTTCATGATGCTTTTGCGGGCGAGAAGATCGTCAAGAAGTACGACACGTTCGAGGTGAACGGTTTCCGCCTCGGCGTGAAGCCCGAAGTGAAGCCACAGATTCTCGTGGCCGCTCTGCGCGAGGGAATGCTGCGACTCGCAGCGCGCGAGGCCGACGGCACGATCATCAACTGGCTGTCGCCGACCGACGTCAAGAAGGTCGCGAACGTGGTGAACGAAGCCGCCAACGGCGAGCCCAAGGAAATCGTTTGCCGCATATTCTGTTGCCCGAGCGAAAACACCGACGTCGTGCGGCAGGCCGCCAAGTTC
The DNA here is from genome assembly GCA_041159045.1 of Actinomycetota bacterium. GTDB lineage: Bacteria > Actinomycetota > Acidimicrobiia > Acidimicrobiales > Ilumatobacteraceae > F1-20-MAGs119. The sequence goes on along the minus strand of JBEBAF010000172.1, from coordinate 4,411 downwards.
GCCATCGCCGCGTATCTCAACGTTCCCGTCTACGCCGCATTCCACGAATGGTTGGGACGTGGGCCAGAACTGCAAGGCATGTGGGATGCATGGAAAGCAGGCGACCGCAAGGCTGCGTTGGCCGCGATTCCCGACGAAGTGGTCGACCAGTTGATCGTCCACGGTTCACCGGCCGAGTGCCGCAAGAAGATCGATGCGTACTTCGCCAACGGTGTCACCACCAGCTCGATTGCCATCATGGCTCTCGACCCCGAGTTGAACTATTGGAAGGCCGTCGAAGAGCTCAGCCCTTCGCGCGCCTGATCATCACAACGACAGCGCGTCGGCGAGTCGGCGCCATTCGGCATGCGGCATCGTGCGCGGCGTGGGCGTGAGCACCTGAATCGCCACGTGGTCGGCGCCCGCAGCCTCGTGTTCGCGAATGCGGCGCACGATTGCATCTTCGTCGCCCCACGCCACGATCGCATCGACGATGCGATCGGAGGCCGGCGTTGAATCCGAACCGAAATCGTCGTCACCAAAACCAACGGACCGCAGACTGTTGAGATAGTTCACCTGTTGCAAGTAGCGCGCAATGTTGCGGCGTGCCGTTTCGCGGGCCTTGGTTGCGTCGGTTTCCAGAACGACCATCAACTCCACCGAAAGGTTCTTGTCGGGGCCAACGTCGTGGCGGGCACGCGCGGTGTGTTCCGGCGGCATGAGGTACGAGAAGGCGCCGTCGGTGCGTTCCGCGGCGAGTTGCATCATCTTCGGCCCGAGAGCACCCAGCATGCGGCGCGGGTTGACGGGCTTCGGGCAAATGAATTCCGCCGCGTCCATGGCATCGAGGTAGTCGCGCATACGGGTGAGCGGCTTGTCGTACTCGACACCCTGCAGCGCGCGCTTCACGAACGATGGATGACTGACGCCGACGCCGAGAATGAATCGGCCGGGGAAGGCCTCGGACACGGTCATCCAGCCGGCGTTCATCGACACAGGGGCGCGGAGCTGAAGATTCGCGATACCGCTTGCAACGCGGATGTTCCGACTCGCACCGAGGAGCATCATCGCGTTGGCGAAGATTTCGCGGTTCGTCGTTTCGCCGATCCAGAAGGTCGACCATCCCGTGGCGTCGAGTTCGGCGAACCCTTCGCGGGCCACGTCCGCGGGCTGCAGTTCGAACGCTGCCGAGAAAATGCCGTACTTGCCGATGTCGAGTTTGCTCATCCCGACATCTTCACGCGTTCGGGTGGAATTTCGCGAAGCGTGGGCGCCGGAGGGATCAGGCGTTGGTGTCGGCTGGCTGCATCGCCGACTGAGCCGCGAGTTGTTCACGGATGAGGGCGATGTGGCGCAACCCGAGCTTGCGGGTGCGATCGGAAAGCCGCAGTTGCAGCGGCGGTTCGTAGCCGTCGAATGCCAGACGTGGTTGGTCGGGCCGGGTTTCGGAGTGAGAAGTGTTCTTCGCCACGCCGACATCTTTGCGAAGGGGTGTCATGTGTCGAACCGATACGTTGTAGGGCGATGTCCGCCCCCGACCCGAACGCCAGCGAAACGGCCGGCCGCAGGGGGTGGAAACTCCTCGGCGAAACCCTTCGAGAACAACGCCGTGGCCTCGCGGTTGGTGTGGCCGTGGGTCTTGTCTGGAGCGTCGCCAAGATCTCGGTTCCCAGCCTCTTCCGTCTCGGCATCGACAGGGGAGTCGAGCGCAGCGGGTCGCTGATCTTCTGGACGCTTCTCATCGCGAGCGCCGGCGTCGTCACCGGAACGTTCACGGCATTCCGCCGGTGGGTGGCCTTCCGCGAAAGCCGCTCAACCGAAACCGCGCTGCGCGAGCGCCTGTTCACGCACCTGCAGGGTCTCCACATCGGCTATCACGACGTGGCCCAAACCGGCCAGTTGATGAGCCGTGCATCGAGTGACCTCGGATTGGTGCAGGGCTTCGTGGTGATGATCCCTCTCACGTTGTCGAACATCATGCAGATCATCGGCGTGGTCATCATCCTCGCGCTCAGTCAGCCATTTCTCGCCCTGATCGCCCTCGCGCCGCTGCCGTTCGTCAATCTTCTGGCTCGAAGGTTCAGCAACGCCATTCATCCGGCCGTTCTCGCGGTTCAAGCCGAACAGGCTGAACTGGCAAACGTCGTTGAAGAGTCGGTCTCGGGTATTCGCGTGGTCAAGGGCTTCGGTGCCGAGGCGACGCAGATGGAAAAGCTCCGAAAAGAAGCCGACGACATTCGTGCGGTGTCAATCGGTGCGGCGCGCATCCGCAGTCGCTTCCTGCCGGGAATCGACCTTCTTCCGTCGCTCGGCCTCATCGCGGTCCTTGGCATCGGCGGTCACCGTGTCATCAACGGCCAGATGTCGGTCGGTGAACTCGTGGCATTCAACAGCTATCTCGTCATGCTCATCTGGCCGCTACGGAACATCGGCATGACGATCGCGTTCGGCCAGCGAGCAGCGGCTGCATTGATTCGCGTCAACGAGGTTCTCGCCACCGAGCCTGCGGTGGCCGATCCACCAAAGCCGCAACGTCTGCCCGAACGTTCGAGTTCCGCCTTCACCGGTGCAGTGAACTTCCGTGACGTGTGGTTTGCATATCCGAACGCCGAATCTTCGGTCGACGACGAGCGCACGGTGCTGCGCGGTCTCGACCTCGAGGTCAAGCCGGGCGAATCGATGGCAATCGTCGGCGCAACCGCAAGCGGAAAGAGCACGGTTGCGCGATTGCTGTTGCGCTTCTACGACGCCCAACGCGGAACCGTTTCTCTCGATGGCATCGACGTACGCAATCTCCGTCTCGCCGATCTCCGCAAGTCGGTCGCGGTCGTGTTCGAAGACACGCTGTTGTTCAACGACTCGGTTGCTGCGAACATCGCGTTTGCCGATCCGAACACGCCGCAGGACCGCATCGAAGAAGCAGCACGCCTTGCCGGCGCACACGACTTCATCCTCGAATTGCCCGACGGGTACGAAACGGTGCTCGGCGAGCGTGGGTATTCACTGTCTGGTGGTCAGCGACAGCGTGTTGCAATCGCGCGTGCCATCGTTGCCGACCCACGCGTTCTGGTGCTCGACGATGCAACTTCGGCCGTCGACCCGTCGAAAGAACACGAAATCCGCGCCGCGATGGCAACGGTGATGAAGGGTCGCACCACGTTGGTCATCGCTCATCGCCCCGCCACCATCGCTTTGGCGGAACGCGTGGCACTTCTCGACGAGGGGCGGATCATCGCCGTTGGTACCCACGATGAACTGTTGCGCACCAACTCGCGTTATGCCGATGTTCTTGCAGCCCAGGAACGGCGTGAATCCGAACTCAAGGCGGCCCAGTAGTCATGTGGCGCGGAGGTGTTGGCCTGTCCGAGGAAGAGCGCGTCACGCGTGACGAAGCACGAAGCCTGTTGACGCGCACGTTGCGCATGGCGGCTCCTTTCCGTCGCACCATGTATGCCGCGCTTGTATGCGTTGTCACGGTCACTCTGTGTTCGCTCGCAGGGCCGGTCATCATTCGTCACGGCATCGATGCCGGTATCCGGGCGAAAGACACCGGTGCGCTGAATCTCGCGGTCATCCTCTATGTTGCGATCGTCGTCATTTCGTACGGCTTCGGGCGCCTGCAGTACATCTACATCAACAATGCCGGCGAAAACTTCCTGCGTCTGTTGCGGATCAAGGTCTTCGCGCAGATGCAGCGTCAATCAATGAGCTTCTTCGACCGCGAGAAAGCCGGCGTTCTGGTGGCCCGCATGACGGCCGACATCGAGAGCATGGCCGAAATCGTGCAGTGGGGTCTGCTCCAGTTCATTGCGTCGGCAATTCTCTTCGTGCTCGCGGTCATTCTTCTCTTCGTTCTCTCGTGGGAACTCACACTCGTTGCACTGCTCGTCATGCCGTACATCTGGTTCGCCACGGTGAAATTTCAGCGCGACTCGAACCGCGCCTACTTGGCCGTGCGCGAAAGGGTCGGTGCCAACCTGTCCGCCCTCCAGGAAAGCATCGCTGCAGTCCGCGTCATCCAGGCGTATTCCCGCGAGGAAGAGCAGATCCGTCGATTCCGCGCATCGAACCAGGCGCTGTATCGCAGCCACATGAAGAGCGTGAAGGTCAGTACCTGGTACTTCGGCCTCATCGAATTTTCCGGCGTTCTCGCTTCTGCCCTCATCGTCGGCGTCTGCGGGTGGCTGGTGCACCGTGGTTCGGTGTCGGTCGGAACGGTCGTCGCATTCGTTCTGCTTCTCACCAACCTGTTCGATCCCGTGCAGCAGTTGTCACAGTTGTACAACACGATGCAGTCCGCTGGTGCTGCGCTGAAAAAACTCTTCGGCATTCTCGATTCACAGCCCGACATCGACGAAAAGCCCGGCGCCATCGATCTGCCGTCCTCGGGTGATCTCGTCGTCAACGCGGTGACGTTCACGTATCAAGGCGG
>JBEBAF010000171.1:0-12512 GCA_041159045.1 Actinomycetota bacterium | reverse complement strand
GGAATCGGTATCCCGATCGCGCGGCTCGCGAACTCCGTGAAGGTATCGGCGCGCTCCACGGCGTCGGCCCCGAGAACGTGTTCGTCGCGAACGGTTCGAACGAAATTCTGCAGTGCATCCTTCTCGCGTATTCCGGATCCGGCCGCAACGTCACGATGTTTTCGCCGACGTATCAGATGCATGCCCAGATCGCCCGTGTGGTCGGGGCAACCGTTGTCGAGGGTGGTCGCAACGCCGACTTCACTCTCGACTCCGTCGAGATCGAGCGCGTTGTCGCGCAGTCGAACCCCGCGGTGTCGTTCATCTGCTCGCCGAACAATCCAACGGGAATCGTCGAACCGCGCGAGAACATCGAAACGATGCTGCGCGTCGCGCCCGGCATCGTCGTTGTCGACGAGGCATACGCGCAGTTTTCCCCGTGGTCAGCTCTCGAGCTCGTCGACGATGAAACGCCCCTCGTGGTCACGCGGACCTTTTCGAAGACATGGTCCATGGCGGCTGCACGGCTTGGGTATCTCATCGGGCCGCGTTGGCTCGTCGACGACATGGACGCCGTTGTGCTGCCGTATCACCTCGATGCGTTCAAGCAGCGAGCAGGGCTTCTGGCTCTCAAGTACGTCGCCGACATGGAATCGCGCGTGCGCGACATCGTCGCGGGTCGCGATCTCATCGAGAGCGCATTCGCCGCGCTGCCCGTCACCACATGGAAGAGCGGAGCCAATTTCATCCTCTTCCGCCCCGAAACGCTTGCCGGTGCGGCGCTCTGGAAAGAACTGCTCGATCGGGGCATTCTCGTTCGTGACTGCAGCAGCTGGGTGGGCCTCGACAACTGCCTCCGCGTCACGGTTGGTACCGCCGACGAGAATGAGGCATTCATTTCCGCCATGAAAGAGGTGTTGGCATGAGCCGCACGGCAAGGGTCGAACGAACCACGAAGGAAACCAGCATCACGGTCGAACTGAATCTCGACGGTTCGGGTAAGGCCGAGGTGTCGACGGGTATCCCGTTCTACGACCACATGATCGATCAGGTCGCGCGGCACGGTGGATTTGATCTGAAGCTTGTCGCCAAGGGCGACCTGCACATCGACACCCATCACACTGTCGAAGACGTTGCGCTTGCGCTGGGCGAGGCATTCCGTCAGGCTGCGGGCGATCGAGCAGGTGTGCGTCGTTTTGCAAGCGGGCGGTATCCGCTCGACGAAGCCGTGATTGACATCGTGCTCGACCTTTCCGGTCGGCCCTTCGTGTATTGGGAAGTTCCGATTCCCGAGTGCATTCCGCTCGGCAACCCGCCGTTCGATCCGAATCTTGCCGAGCACGCAATTTCCTCGTTCGCTACCGCTGCGAACATCACGTTGCACGTCACGTTGGTGCGCGGCAGCAACGTGCACCACATCGTCGAGGCGGCGTTCAAGGGTCTTGGTCGTTCGTTGCGCGACGCGGTTCGCATCGAGGGTGGGGGAGTTCCGTCCACCAAAGGCGTGCTCGCATGACGGGTCCGCTCGTCGCGGTGCTCGACTACGGAATCGGCAACCTCAGTTCCGCACAGAAGGCTCTCGTGCGTACAGGTGCCGACGCGCGACTCACGCGCGATCCGCAACTCGTGGCGCAAGCCGATGGCGTCGTCCTGCCCGGAGTCGGTGCGTTCGGGGCTTGCATGGACGCGCTTCGTTCGGCAGGCCTCGAATCAACCGTGCATGCAGCCGTCGACAGTGGCCGTCCGTTTCTCGGTATTTGTGTTGGCATGCAGATGCTCTTCGATGCGAGCGAAGAAGACCCCACGCATTCGGGGCTCGGAATCATTCCGGGTCGGGTCGAAGCGATTCCCGCCGGTGTCCGTCGACCGCAGATGCAATGGAACGAACTGCTCGTCAAACGCGACGACGCAATCTTCGACGGACTTCCGGAAGAACCGTGGGTCTATTTCGTGCATTCATACGCCGCACGTGCACTTGATCCGTCGGTCGTCATCGCTTCGTGCGACTACGGCGCCGAACTGACCGCGGTAGTGCGTCGCGACAACCTGGTTGCCACGCAGTTCCATCCCGAGAAGTCGGCGGCCGATGGCCTGCGGATTCTCGAGAACTTCGTTGCTTCGTGCGGGGGCGGCCGTGGCTGAGTCCACCGACTTCATCGTGTATCCCGCAATCGACATGCGTGGCGGGAACGTCGTGCGTCTCCGACAGGGTGACTATGCCGACGAAACGGTTTACGGCGATGATCCGATTGCCGTGGCACGGGCATTCGTCGACGCCGGCGCCACCTGGGTGCACATGGTCGACCTCGATGCCGCGAAGGGTGACCCTGCGGTGAATCGCAGCGCCATTGGTCGCGTGGCTGCCGCACTCGCCGGATGCGCCCGCATTCAAGTAGGCGGCGGCGTGCGCGGTATCGCCGAAGCACGCGTGCTGGCAGATCTCGGCGTCGCTCGCGTGGTCATGGGCTCCGCCGCGGTGCGCGAGCCCCAGTTGGTAGCCGAAGTCACGAAGTCGGTTGGTGTTGCCGTCGCCGTGGGTCTCGATCACCGTGCCGGTGCTCTGGCCACCGACGGTTGGACAACGACATCCGATGTCGCGCTGGTCGATGCGTTGTCGTGGTATCCAACGGCGGCGTGCGCGGTCATCACCGATATCTCCCGTGACGGCATGCTCGCGGGCCCCGACCTCGAAGGTCTCGCGGCTGCGGCACGCGTGGCGCCGATGCCTGTCATCGCAAGCGGTGGGGTCGGCGTGGTCGACGACATCGCGCGCCTTGCCGCGATCCCGAACATCATGGGTGTGATCACCGGCAAGGCGATCTACGAGGGTCGGTTCACCGTTCAGCAAGCCATCGCCGCGGCGAACGGAGCGACGAAGTGAACGTCGCCCGCGTCATTCCATGTCTCGACGTCACCGAAGGGCGCGTGGTGAAGGGCATCAACTTCGTGGGTCTGCGCGACGCTGGTGACCCGGTCGAACTTGCCGCCCGCTACGACGCGCAAGGCGCCGACGAACTCGTCTTTCTCGACATCACCGCGTCGTCCGACAACCGAAAGACGACCATCGACATGGTCGAACGTGTCGCGGCCGAGGTTTTCATTCCCTTCACGGTTGGCGGTGGAATCCGCTCGCTCGAAGACGCGCGTTCGATGTTGCGGGCAGGCGCCGACAAGGTCAGCGTCAACACTTCCGCGGTTCAACGACCCGAGTTGATCAACGAGATCGCGGCTGAATTCGGTGCGCAATGTTGCGTGTGCGCCGTCGATGCAAAACGCCGTAAAGACAATTCGGGGTGGGAGGTTTTCCTGCACGGCGGCAGAACCGCCACTGGAATCGATGCTCTTGCATGGGTTGCCGAAGCGGTTTCACGCGGGGCTGGCGAGATCCTCCTCACTTCGATGGATCGCGACGGAACGCGCGAAGGCTTCGACACCGACCTCACGCGGGCAGTGTGCGACACGGTCAACGTGCCGGTCATCGCCAGCGGCGGAGTCGGTTCGCTTGCGCATCTCGTCGATGGCGTGACACTCGGCGGTGCCAGCGGTGTTCTCGCCGCCTCGATCTTTCACTTCGGTGAACACACCATCGCCGACGCAAAAGCGGCGATGTCGGCGGCAGGTATTCGCGTGCGACCCGCGCGCTGATCAGGTCACTTGTCGCCGGTTGCGACTTCTCTGTTGCCCTCGGTCCACAGCGTGTTGAGAATGCGGTACTTGATGCGCCAGCCATCGGGTGTGCGCACCAGTTGATCGAGGTACTCGCCGGCCACCACGTAGTGCGGGCCGTTCTTGGCTTCCTTCCGAATGTGCTGAGCAAAGAGGTAAGCGCGGCTCGTTGCGGTGTCGCCGGTGACGTTGATTTCCTGCGATCCGGTGATGTGTTGACTGCCATCGAGGTGGCCGAGGGCCGCACGGATGCGCGACCAGATCGCATCGATGCCTTCGAGGAGCGGGCTTCCCAGATGGGCAGTTGCGTCGGCGGCGAAGACCTTGCCGAACAGTTCCCGGTCGTTCTTGTCGAGCGCCCAGCAGTAGCGGGAAATCACGTTGCGGATTTCCATTTGGTCGAGGAGCTCGCGCACCTGTGGGTCGATCGCTGATTGTGTAGACATGCAAGAACGCTAGCCACTCCGAAAATTCGGGTTTTCATCGGATGGCGCCCTCGGGTACCGTGCCTGCCGTGTCTGACGCAGGCGAAAAGCTTCCCATCAAGATGCTGAACGATCGGCTGCTCGTGAAGATTCCCCAGAACGAGGGCGAGCGGCGTTCCTCGGGTGGAATTCTCATTCCCGCCACCGCCCAGATTTCCAAGCGTCTCGTGTGGGCCGAGGTCGTTGCGCTGGGGCAGAACGTTCGTGCCGCCGAGGTGGGCGACAACGTTCTCTTCAGCCCCGATGATCGTTACGAGGTCGAAGTGGGCGGCGCCGATTACATCATGTTGCGCGAACGCGACCTCCACGCCGTTGCCGCGTCACGGATCGAAGGAAGCACGGGGCTGTACCTGTGAACATCACACCCGTTCCCGTCGTCGAAGAGCAGCTGTCTTTGGTGAAGTACAACGCCGACGGTCTCGTACCCGTCGTTACGCAGGACATTGCGACCAAGCAAGTGTTGATGATGGCGTGGATGAACGCGGAAACGCTGCGTATGACGCTCACCGAAGGCCGGATGGTCTACTGGAGCCGCAGTAGGTCGGAAGTGTGGCGCAAGGGCGACACAAGTGGCGACCGTCAGTTCGTTCGTGAGGGCTATTACGACTGCGATGCCGACACCTTGCTCTTCCTCGTTGAACAAGAGGGCAAGGGTGCGTGTCACACGGGGGAAGTCAGTTGCTTCTACCGAAAGTTCGGCTGACATCATGGCCAACGAATCACCCACGATGATCCGCCCGACCCTCGAAGAGTTCCGCAGTCTCGCCGCGCAACACCCCATCGTGCCGGTGTGGTCGGAAATTCTCGCCGACCTCGAAACACCCGTTTCGGTTTTCGCCAAAGTCGTGGGCGAGGGGAATGGCTTTCTCTTCGAGTCGGTCGAACACGGCGAGCGCTGGAGCCGCTTTTCCTTCGTCGGGCGGAACCCGTCGGCGCGTCTCGTTCTGAAGAACGGTGAAGTTTCGGTCACGGGTTCGGTTCCCGCCGGAGTACCCACCGACAAGGGAATTCTCGCCGCGATGGATGCGCTTCTGCGGATTTACGAAGCCCCGATGTTTCCCGATCTTCCGCCACTGCAGAGCGGACTCGTTGGCTACATCGGCTACGACGTGATTCGCGAAGTCGAACACCTTCCCAACGTTCCGAACGACAACCGTGATCTGCCCGACGCCGTGATCAACATCATCGGATCGATGGTTGCGATCGATCACTGGCGCCAGCGTCTCTTCGTTCTCGAAAGCGTTTCCACGGTCGGTGTCGACATCGATGCGGCCTACGCATCGGCGGTGGGGCGCATCCACGATGCGGTCGAGTTGCTGGCGCAGCCTCTGCCGTACAGCCCGGTCGAGCCGCCCGTCGCCGGCGAGGCGCTGCCCGAAGTGGAATCGTCCCTTGCGAACGGGGCTTTTCAACGGGCCGTCGAAGTTGCCAAGGAACACGTGCGTGCCGGTGACATTTTCCAAGTGGTGCTTTCGCAGAGGTTCGACATCGCCCTCGATGCCGAACCATTCGACATGTATCGCGTGCTGCGTCAAGTGAACCCCAGCCCGTACATGTACTTCGTCCGCGAGCCGGAAATCTCGATCGTGGGAAGTTCCCCCGAACCCTTGGTGCAGTTGTCGCACGGCCGCATCACCAGTCGTCCGATCGCGGGGACGCGACGTCGCGGACGAGACGACGAACACGATCGCCGTCTCGCGGGTGAACTGCGCGAGAACCCGAAGGAAGTCGCCGAACACGTGATGCTGGTCGATCTGGCACGCAACGATGTCGGTCGCGTCGCCGAGTTCGGTTCCGTGCACGTCGACGAACTGATGACCCTCGAGCGCTACAGCCACGTGATGCACCTCACGTCGCAGGTCTCCGGAACCTTGCGCAGTGGACTCACGCCCGTCGACTTGTTGCGAGCCACCATGCCGGCCGGCACGGTCAGCGGTGCACCGAAGGTTCGGGCGATGGAAATCATCGACGCACTCGAACCGGTCAAGCGCGGGCCGTACGCTGGCGTTGTTGGATACATCGACTTCAGCGGCAACCTCGACGTCGCGATCGCAATCCGCACGATGTTCGTGCGCCCCGATGGCAAGGGTGGATGGATCGCCAGCTTGCAGGCCGGCGCGGGCATCGTTGCCGACAGCGACCCCAACGACGAAGATCTCGAATGTCACAACAAGGCGGCGGCTCTCTTGGCCGCCATTCCCGCAGCGCGCCGAATGACCGCCCGCCGCCGCACCACAGGAACCGCCGTTTAGCGCCATGGAACCATTCCAGTATCGACCTGCCCGTGATTTCATTTGTGTGCAGGGCGACGACGCCGAGACCTACCTTCACTCGCAGCTCAGCAATCAGGTGCAGGGAATGCCCGTGCGTTCGTCGAAATGGTCGCTGTTGCTGCAACCAACGGGCAAGGTCGATGCGGTCGTGCGCATCACGCGGTTCGAAGACACCGTCTTCGTGCTCGACGCCGACCCGGGCGTGGGCGAGGCGGTCGTTGCCCGGTTGAACCGATTCAAGATTCGCGTGAAGGCCACCATCGACACACTCGAATGGCAATGCGTCGCCGTGCGCGGCGTTGGTGCGCGCGCTCTCGCAAGCGCGGTGAACCGACCGCCGTCCGAGGGCTTGGTTGTCACAGCGGGCCTGGCGGGTGAAACGACATGGTCCGACGACGACGCCGTCGACCTCATCGGCGCGCATGTGGCCGAAGTTGCCGACGTGCGCGTGGGAAGCGCCGCCGAGTTCAATGCTGCTCGGGTGGCTTGTGGATGGCCGGCGATGAACATCGATTTCGCCGCAGGGTGCATTCCCGCCGAAACGGGTCTCGTTCGGCAAACGGTGAGCTTCACGAAGGGTTGCTATCCGGGTCAAGAACTCGTCGAGCGCATGGACTCGCGCTCGACGTCGGCACCGTTCACGGTGCGCCACGTCGACGACGCGGGGTTCGCGGTCGGTGATGCCTATGTCGATCCCGAAGGTGCGACGGGTGAGGTCACCTCGGTGGGTGGCGGCAAGGCGCTCGTGCGCGTCAAACGCGGTTGAGTGTCATCTTCTCGGCGAGCCGCATCCAAGCCTGCGAACCATCGTGGTCGCCACAAGCCGTGAGTGAAACCGAAATGAGGGCAGCCAATTCGGCGCTCGGACTCGCGCGGAACAGGTTTGCGGCCTCGGCTGCTGCCTCTTCGTGACGTTCGTCAGCCTGAAGCGCCTTCACCCAATCGATCGGTGACATCGATGCGCGCCGCGCGGTATTGCGGCGTTCCGCGCCCAGCATCTGTACCTGCAGCAAAAGGAGGATCGCCGCGAAGGGGAGAAATCCTTGCAACGCGGCGAAGACGATCGTCGCCACGACACCGGTCGATGACATGGCGATGCTGAACCACAACATGAACCGTCGGGCGTGGCGGGGTGCAAACCGCTCGACAGCCAAACTGAGAATTGCCCCGCCATCGAGCGGAAGTATGGGGATGAGATTGATGAGGGCCAGAACGATGCCCGCCCACCAGATGCTGAGGGTCGCGTCGTTCAGCGTGATATCGGCCCGCGAAAAGGGATTCGCGCCCATGAGCAGCATCACGATGACGGCGGACGTGAATTGTGCAGTGGCGCCGGCAACCGCGATTCCCGCCTTTTCCCACCGCGATAGCGGCCGTCGCGGCACATAAGCGGCGTAGCCCGCCAGAAAATCGAGCGCGATTTCAGCGTGGGCTCCGGTCGCGCGGGCCGCCGTTGCATGACCGAGTTCGTGGATCAGGGTGAACGCGGCGATCGAACCCGCCACCCACAGACCCCGGGACCCGCCGTACATGAGAACGACGAGAACGAGGAACAAGACGAACCCGGGTCGGACTTCCACCTTGAAGCCGAAGAGCCTGAAAACGCCCATTGCAATGAAGGCTAGGGCGGGTCGCCCCGTAGACTTCCGACCCGTGCCTTTTGTCTATGCCTTCGACCACAAACATCGCCGTCCCCCCAAGGACATGAAGGACCTCCTCGGTGGAAAGGGAGCCAACCTCGCCGAGATGATGAGCGTCCTCAAGCTCCCGGTACCGCACGGCTTCACCGTCACCACCGATGCGTGCCGCGCATACATGAAGGGGGGCTGGCCGAAGGGTCTCGACGTCGAGATCGCCAAGCAGGTCAGCGCTCTCGAAAAGAAGATGGGCCGCAAGTTGGGCGACGCGTCCGATCTGCTGCTCGTGTCGGTCCGTTCGGGTGCCAAGTTCTCGATGCCCGGAATGATGGACACCGTTCTCAACCTCGGACTCAACGACAAGACCGTCGTCGGCCTGGCCAAGAACAGCGACGAGCGTTTTGCCTACGACAGCTACCGCCGTTTCATCTCGATGTACGGACGCATCGTTCTCGGTCTCGACGGTGAAGAGTTCGAGCACGAACTCACCCACGCACGTCAAAGCAGTGGCGCGGCATCCGATGCCGACATCCCGGCAGCAGCGCTGAAGTCGCTCTGCGAGACCTACAAGAAAATCGTCCAGGTGCACACCGGCAAGCCGTTCCCGCAAGATCCCGTCAAGCAATTGCGTGGCGCAATCGAAGCCGTGTTCCGTTCGTGGAACGGCCCGCGCGCAATCGCGTACCGCGTGCGCGAAAAAATCAGCCACGATCTGGGCACCGCCGTGAACGTGCAGGCCATGGTGTTCGGTAACCGCGACAGCAACTCGGGAACCGGCGTTGGTTTCACCCGCAACGCGGCAACCGGCGACAACAAGCCCTACGGTGACTTCCTCGTCAACGCCCAGGGCGAAGACGTGGTTGCGGGTATTCGCAACACCGAAGACCTGAACGCGCTGAAGAAGCACTTCCCGAAGGTTCACGCCGAACTGCTCGTCATTTTCGAGCGTCTCGAGAAGCACTACAAAGACATGTGCGACACCGAGTTCACCATCGAACAGGGCAAGTTGTGGATGCTGCAGACCCGCGTCGGCAAGCGCACCGGTGCGGCAGCACTGAAGATGGCCGTCGACATGACCAAGGGTTCGGGCAAGGGCAAGAACTCTTGGAAGATTTCGCAGAAGGAAGCCGTGATGCGCATCACGGCGGAACACCTCGACCAGGTGCTCCACCCGCAGTTCGCGAACAAGGGTGTCGTTCTCACCAAGGGTCTCGCCGCATCGCCGGGTGCCGCCGTTGGCAAGGTGTACTTCACCGCCGACGATGCAGCCGACGCTGCCGATGCCGGCGAAGACGTCATCCTCGTCCGCAACGAAACCAGCCCCGAAGACGTGCACGGCATGATGGTGTCGAAGGGCATCCTCACCGCCCGCGGCGGCCTCGTCAGCCACGCAGCCGTCGTTGCCCGCGGATGGGGAACGCCTGCGGTCGTCGGTGCCGAAGCAATTCGTATCGACGGCAAGCAGTTCTCGGTCGGCAACATCGTCGTCAAAGAGGGCGAAGTCATTTCGCTCGACGGTGCAACCGGTGAAGTCGTGATCGGTGAACTCAAGCTCGCCGCCGCCAAGCCGCCGAAGGAATTCGACGTCATCCTGAAGTGGGCCGACCAGATCCGCAAGGGCAAGCTGGCCGTTCGCGCAAACGCCGACACCGGCGACGATGCGAAGAACGCACGTGAACTCGGTGCCGAGGGCATCGGCCTGTGCCGCACCGAGCACATGTTCCTCGCACCAGACCGTTTGCCTGTCGTGCGTCGGATGATCCTCGCCGACACACCTGAAGCCGAGGCCGCAGCGCTCGAAGAGCTGCGCAAGGTGCAGAAGGAAGACTTCGCGGCGATCTTCCGCGAAATGTCGGGCCTGCCCGTCACGGTGCGTTTGCTCGATCCGCCGCTCCATGAATTCCTCCCGCGTGTTCAAGAGCTCGAGATCAAGAAGGCAACCGAAGGCCTCAGCCACGTCGAAGAGAAGCTCCTCGAAGCGGCCGAAAGCTGGTCGGAGTTCAACCCGATGATCGGAACCCGTGGCGTGCGTCTCGGTGTCATCAAGCCGGGTCTCTACGCCATGCAGGTGCGCGCGCTTCTCGAAGCCGCCGACCAGGTTGCCTCCGAGGGCTACAAGCCCATCGCCGAAGTGATGATTCCGCTCACCGTCACCCGTGAAGAACTGGCGCTTGCCCGTTCGTGGGTCGAAGAAGTACTGCGCGAGAACGCCACGAAGCCGGCTCCGAAGTCGAAGGGCAAGAAAGTGTCGCGTCCGAAGGTCACCATCGGCACGATGATCGAAACCCCGCGTGCAGCGGTGCGTGCCGATGAATTGGCAGAAGTTTCCGACTTCTTCAGCTTCGGAACGAACGACCTCACGCAGCTCACCTTCGGCTTCAGCCGCGACGACGTCGAAAGCCGCATGATGCCGGCCTACCTCGAGGCGGGGCTTCTCAAGCGCAACCCGTTCGAGACCATCGACCAGTCGGGCGTCGGCGAACTCGTTCAGCTCGCCGCACAACGCGGTCGCAAAGTGAAGCGCGATCTGAAGCTCGGCGTCTGCGGTGAACACGGTGGCGACCCCGAGTCGATCGGTCTCTTCTATGCCGCCGGGCTGAACTACGTCAGTTGCTCACCCTTCCGCGTTCCGATCGCGCGACTCTCTGCAGCGCAGTCGGTGCTCGGCGGTCTGTCGGGCGATACAAAGTAAGGTGACGTGAATTAACCACGCGTCGCCGTTGCTTTCTTCAGGCTCCCGTTCCTACGTCCATCTCGACGTGGGGGCGGGAGTTTGGTTTTTTCTGGTGGCGCTCATCGCAACGCTGCTGCTCGTCGACCTGCTCGTCGTGCACCGCAAATCTGTTGTCATGTCCACTCGGCGCTCGCTCATCGAGTCACTCGTGTGGATTTCGATCGGACTCGGCTTCTCGCTGTTCGTTCTCGCGGAATTCGGAGGGGGAGCAACCGGCGAGTATCTCAGTGCTTATCTCGTCGAGAAGAGCCTGAGCATCGACAATGTCTTCGTGTGGTCGGTGATCCTCACGCATTATCGGGTCCCCGAGCAGTACCAGCATCGCGTTCTCTTCTGGGGAATCTTCGGCGCTCTCGCAATGCGCTTCGCATTCATTTTCGCCGGTGTTGCGGTGATCAGGCGCTTCGACTTCACGATGGTGATTTTCGGCGTGTTTCTCGTGTGGACGGGCCTCAAGCTCTTGCGTGGCGACGAAGAGTTCGACCCGGCCGACAGTCGGCCCATGCGAATCTTCCATCGTGTCGTGCCAAGCGTCGACGTACTCGACGGCCAAAAGCTGGTCACCCGGCACCTGGGTCGCCGTGTGGCAACTCCGCTGCTTGCGGTGTTGGTGCTCGTCGAATTGACCGATCTTCTCTTTGCCGTCGACTCGGTGCCGGCCGTGCTGGCGATCAGTCACGAACAGTTCATCGCATTTTCGTCGAATGCCTTCGCGATCCTCGGTTTGCGCGCCCTTTACTTCGTTCTTGCCGACATTCGACATCGCTTCGCGTATCTCGAGAATGGCATCGCGATCATCCTCGTGTTCGTGGGGCTGAAGATGGCGATCACTCCGTGGTGGCACATGCCAACCTTCGTGTCGCTCGTTGTCATCGCCGGCGTACTTGCCGGGTCGATGGGCTGGTCGGTTCGTCACACACGGGCCGAGGGGCATCTGCCGCCGCAGTGGCCCGACGAGTCTGCCCCGCCCTCCGAGTGATTTCGGCGCGCTACGGCGCGTCTTTTGATCGCTTTCGCGCCGAAAATCGTCGGAGCAGGAGAAAGAGGCACTGCACCTAAACTCTCCGCATGGCGATCGCTGCGGATGACATCGAAGCGCTGCGCCAGCGAATCTCGATCGTTGAAGTGGTGCAGTCGTACGTTGCGCTGCGCAGGGTCGGTCGAAACTGGGTCGGTTTGTGTCCGTTCCATTCCGAGAAATCGGGTTCGTTCAACGTCCGCGAGGAAACGGCGCGTTATCGGTGTTTCGGATGCGGTGCGTCCGGCGACGTGTTTCGATTCGTGCAGGACATCGACCATGTCGATTTCGTGGGTGCCGTGGAATCGTTGGCGGGGAAGTACGGCTATCAACTGACTTACACCTCGGGCACCGAGTCGAAGGATCGCCAGCGCCGCAAGCGTCTGGTCGAAACGATGGCTGTTGCTGCCGAGTGGTACCACGAACGCCTCTTGAATTCCGCTGATGCGCGTGCGGCCCGCGATTATCTGCGGTCGCGCGGTTTGGCGGGCGATGTGGCCCGGCAGTTCAAGCTTGGCTGGGCGCCTGACGATTGGGACGCGCTGTCGCTGGCACTCGCCAAAGACAAAGGCATCACGCAGGATTTGCTGCGCGACACGGGCCTTGCGTTCACGAACAAGCGGGGGAAGTTGCAGGACGCGTTTCGTGCGCGCATTCTCTTTCCCATCCTGTCGGACACCGGTGATGTGTTGGCATTCGGCGGTCGCATTCTTCCCGGAA
>JBEBAF010000170.1:0-9280 GCA_041159045.1 Actinomycetota bacterium | reverse complement strand
TCGGGTCGCTACGAACACTGGCGCGACGAGGCTCACAATCTGGTGTTCATGCTCCGACAATTGTCGTGATCGCGAACGCGATCAGAACGAAGTTACGCACGAGCGTCTTCCAGGAAATTGGGCGTGGTCGCGACGACCCGAAGCACAAACACGGTGGCCTCTGGTCCGATACGAGCACCCGGGCGAGCGAGACGGTGAAACCGACCAACATCACCAACGCCACGATTGCGCCGAAGAGCGTGGCCATGCGCAGGATCAACATCAGACCAACCGCAAGTTCCAAATACGGAAGCCAGCGTCGCACCAGTTCGTCGATCGCTGCTTTGCCCGTTGCGAAAGGTGTTCCCGCTACCTGCCATCTGTCGCGGCTCACCAGCTTCATCATCGCCGACCATTCGAAAACGACGCCGAGTGCGAGCGCACAGAAGTCGACGAAAGATTTCATTCGACCGAGGCGACCTCGACGACTTTGCCTCGATAGAACGCCATCGCGTTCGTTTCGCGCAACACTTCTAGGTGCGTGACGCGACCAACGGCGAAGTGGTGGTCACCGTGCACACCATTCGATTCAAGATCGCAGTCGATGGTGGCCACGACACCGCTGAGCGCGGGACATCCATTGGTCGAAGGTGCCCACGGAATGTCGGCGAAACGATCATCGGACTCTTTGGCGAATCGCCAGCACAACTCACCCTGATCAGCACCGAGCACGTTGACAGTGAAGCGCTTTGTTTCTGTGATTGCGGCCCAGGTACGCGACGTCGTTCCGGGAAGGAAGCCGACGAGAGGCGGATCAAGCGAGACCGACACGAATGATCCGATGGTGATCCCCAGGGGCGTTCCACCTGCGTCGAAACCCGTCACGACAACGACGCTGGTCGGGACGTGGCCGAGAACCTGACGGAAACGCTGCGAATCGAAATCTCCCACGCCGTCAAAACTAGACCACCGTGGCGCGGGGCCACCCACGGTCAGAGGAGGACGGTCTGGCCTTCGTGGGCAGCAAAAACGTTGCAGCCCGAGGAAGCACCGATGCTGCGCAGACAACTGAGACGCGCATCGAGCGCGTCGTCCGAACGCGACGGGTCGTGATGGAAGAGCGCAAGGTTCTTCACGCCGTGCGTGGTTGCCACCCACACCGCATACTCGGCGGTGCAGTGACCCCAATCGGCCTTGCGTGCGAATTCTTCCGGCGTGTACTGCGAGTCATGGATCAACAGATCGACGCCCTCGACGAGCTCGCGGGCTTCATCGCTGATTCCATGCGACCCGTCCTTGGGTTGCTGGTGATCGGGAAGATAGGCAATCGATCGTCCGTCGAAGTCGAGCCGATAGCCGAGCGTTGGCCCGACGTGTGGAATGAAACGCGCGCGCACATGCACACGGTCGATCATGAAGTCGGCGGTTTCCGTGTCGACGAAGTCGATCGTTCCCGGAATCTTGTCGAGACCCACGGGAAACAAAGGCGGGCTCACGAGCTTGTCGAACATCGCCTTCACGGTCATGCCGTCATCCTGACGCGGTGCGCGAATCGTGAAGTGGGTATCGGGATTGAGAAGCGGGGCGAAAAAAGGCAGACCCTGCGTGTGGTCGAAATGTGAGTGCGTCAACAAGCACGTGCCCACGAACTTCGTGTCGCGCGTCAGACATTCGCGTCCGAAATAACGAAGACCGGTTCCGAGGTCGAAAAGAATCGGCTGACTTCCGGGTGACAACACCGAAACGCACGAGGTGTTTCCGCCGTATCGAATGATGTCGTGACCGTGACACGGAGTCGAACCGCGCACACCGTGGAAGGTGACGCTGAATGCACGTTCGCGCATGCCGTGTTCGGACGACGCCGAAGAGCCCGTGAATTCCCTGTCCCCCATCACCGCTGAACGGTACGCCCATGGTTGCGCGGAAGTAAATGGGAGGGAAACGTGACGTTCGTCGCAACGACTAGTTTGCCGACATGCCTTCACCGTCCCCCGACGAGATCACCGTCACCGCCCGCGGCGTGGAATTTCGTTGCCTCTCCCTTGGCACCGGCCCGTTGGCGCTGTGCCTGCACGGCTTTCCCGACAGCCCTCGGTCGTGGATGCCCCTCATGTCGCGCCTCGCCTCCGCGGGCTTCCGAGCCGTCGCCCCCTACATGCGGGGATACGCGCCGACATCCGTACCTCCCGACGGCTGCTACCAAACCGCGGCATTGTCGGCCGACGCGGTGGCGTTGCACGACGTTCTGAGCGGAGACGCCGATGCGGTGATTATCGGTCACGACTGGGGAGCTCCGGCCACCTACGGCGCGGCCCTGCTTGCCCCCGAACGCTGGTGCCGTGTCGTCGGCATGGCAGTGCCACCCGGTGGTGCAATGGGAATGGCCTTCGTGACCAACCTCGTGCAGCTCAAGCGCAGTTGGTACATGTTCTTCTTTCAACACCCGCTCGCCGACCTTGTGGTCGGCGCGAACGACCTGGCGTACATCGACATGCTGTGGAACGACTGGTCGCCCGGCTTCAACGGCGCCGACGCACTTGCCGCGACGAAAGACGCCCTGCGCGCCCCCGAGAACCTGGCAGCCGCGCTCGGCTACTACCGCGCGACTCTCGGCGACGGAAAGAAAGACCCCGACCTTGCCGAGCTCCAGGCTCGCATGGGATCCGAGGTCCCCACACATCCGCTTCTCTACCTTCACGGCGTGAACGACGGGTGCATCGGGCGCGAAGTCGCCGAATTCGCGGCATCCACCGCACCGTCGAACGTCAAGGTTCGGTTCATCGAATCAGCGGGACACTTCATGCAAATCGAACAACCCGACGTGGTTGCCGATCACGTGATTGAGTGGATCTCATGACCACCTCGAAACCGGCCCTACCCGACGGCTTGGTTGCCATCGTCAAGCGCGAGTGCGCCACGTGCGTGATGGTCGAACCGGTACTCGGTGCGATCGCTGCAACCACTGCCCTCACGGTGTACACCCAAGACGACGCTGCGTTCCCCGCCTCGGTTCCTCATCTGCATGATGCAGACCTCGCCGTGTCGTGGCACCACGACATCGAAACGGTTCCAACGCTCATCCGCGTCGAGAACGGCGTCGAAGTTGCACGCACTTTCGGATGGAGCCGCGACGAATGGCGCTCGATCACCGGCATCAACGCGCTCGGCGACGACCTTCCCGTCATGCGTCCCGGATGTGGTTCGCTCAGTGTCGACCCGGATCTCGTCGACAAGCTGCGCGCTCGGTTCACCGGCTCGGTACTCACCGCACGTCAGGTGGAAATGGCATCGGCCGAGGATGAATTCGAGTCGATGTTCAACCGCGGCTGGACCGACGGACTTCCCGTCATTCCGCCCACCCCCGAACGCGTGCTGCGCATGCTCGCGGGAACCACGCGCCAACCCGACGACATCGTTGCGGTGGCCCCGCCCGATCTCGTGCCGCTGACCGTCGAAAAGATCGCAATCAACGCGGTGATGGCCGGATGCAAGCCCGAGTACATGCCGTGGGTGATCGCCGCATTGGAAGCCGTGTGCAACGACAAGTTCAACATGCACGGCGTTCTCGCAACCACCATGCCCGTGGGTCCCGTCATCGTGTGCAATGGCCCCGGTACGAAGAAGATCGGCATGAACAGCGGAATCAATGCATTCGGCCAGGGAAATCGCGCGAACATGACGATCGGCCGAGCAGTGCAACTCACCGTGCGCAACGTCGGTGGCGGCCGCCCCGGCGAAGTCGACCGCGCGACACACGGCAACCCCGGCAAGTTGAGTTTCTGCTTCGCCGAAGACGAAGACGGCTCACCGTTCGGAACACTCGCCGGCGAGCGCGGTGTCGAACCCGGCGTCGACGCGGTGACGGTGTTCGCCGGCGAAGGCCCCCGTTGCGCAGTCGACCAATTGGCGCGAACGGCCGAGGAACTCACGAATTCTTTTGCAGCGTGTTTGCGAACCGTCATGCACCCAAAGTCGGTGATGACTTTCGACGTTGTTCTCGTTGTCAGCCCCGACCATTCGCGGATCTATGCCGAGGCTGGTTGGGATCGCTCGCGGATCCTCGACGAGTTGTACAAACGCCTGCAGATCGACTCGAACACGATCCTCCGCGGCGTCGACGGAATGGCCGAGGGGCTTCCCGAACGTTTCCGCGACCGCACCGTTCCCAAGTTCCGACCCGGCGGCATCCTTCTTGCCCATGCAGGCGGCGGTGCCGGCCTGTTTTCGTCGATCATTGCCGGATGGGCGAACGGAGAAATGGGCAGCCAACCCGTGACCCGTACCGTCCAACCGTGAGAGACTGATCACATGACGTCGGCCCGCCTCACCGTTCTCGACCCAACCAGCGAGTCGCGACCGGCACGTCGCGAACGCTTGGCTCGACCATCATCGATCGACGGCCTCACCATCGGTCTGCTCGACATTCGCAAACCACGCGGCGATGTGTTCCTCGACCGCATCGAACAACTGCTCGCCGAACGTGGCGCACGCGTCCTGCGCTATGCAAAGCCAACGTTCACCAAACCCGCGCCAGCCGATCTTCGGCACGAAATTGCTTCGCAGTGCAATCTCGTGATCGAAGCGCTGGCCGATTGAGGCAGCTGTACGTCGTGCAGTGTGCACGACATCGCAGATTTGGAACTCCGCGGCGTGCCCGCGATGTTCGTTGCCTCGACTGAGTTCGTCACGGCCGCAACTTCACAATCCGAAGCGATCGGCTTCCCCGATGTTGCCCGAGTGTTCGTCGGTCACCCGATTCAGGATCGAACCGACGACGAGATGATCACCCTCGCCGATTCGGCGTTTCCCGAGATTCTCGCCGCTATTTGTTCCGGCCGGTGAGCCGGTAACTGCCGTCGACGAAGTCGACCAAGCCATCTGCGACGAGTGAATCCGCGAGACGTCGTGCACGTTCCGAATCATCGATGCCGACCGTTGCAGCGAGCGCACGCGCCGGAACTTCGCCTTCTGTGAGCGCTTTCATCAATCGACCGCGCGCCTGACGATCGGATCCCTCGAACCGACCCTGCGGTCGACTGGTGAATGCCGTGCTTCGCGCGGGATCGTCGCCTCTTCCGCGCCATGCGCAGAGTTGGAAGATCGGGCACGCATCGCAGTCGGGTTTCCGCGCGGTGCACAAGGTTGCACCGAAATCCATGATGACTTGGTTCCAATCGCGGGCGAATCCGCGCGGCAGCAATTCGTCGGCAAGTATTTGCGTTTCGCGCGGCTTCAAGGCTCGGCCTTCGACACGCGAAAAGACGCGCGCCACGTTGGTGTCGACCACCGCGGCATCGTCGCCGAAAGCGAAGGCAAGAATCGCCCGCGCGGTGTAAGGCCCAATTCCGGGCAGCGCCATCAGCGCGTCGAGGTCACGTGGAACGAGCCCGTCGTGACGTTCCACGATGACGCGCGCCGCATCGTGGATGTTGCGGCATCGACGCGGATAACCCATCCCCTGCCATTCGACGAGAAGGTCGGCAAGTGGACGCTCGACGCATGCCGCGGGAGTCGGAGCCA
Organism: Actinomycetota bacterium; assembly: GCA_041159045.1. Taxonomy (GTDB): domain Bacteria; phylum Actinomycetota; class Acidimicrobiia; order Acidimicrobiales; family Ilumatobacteraceae; genus F1-20-MAGs119. The sequence goes on along the minus strand of JBEBAF010000170.1, from coordinate 3,781 downwards.
ATGCGATGAAACGCTCGAACCGGCCATGCACACGACCAACATTCGTTTGCTGCAGCATGATCTCGGACACGAGAACGTGCCACGGATCGCGCGTTGCGCGCCAAGGAAAATCACGCAGACGCGGGAGACCCCACGTCAGCAGTTCGTCGGTGACCCGACTCAGGCTTCCCAAGCGGAATTGACGTTGTACGGGCGCTTGCGCTCGGGGGCATTCGCCCGCTTCCACACCATCACGCGGCGACGGAAGTAGCACACTTCTTTTCCGTCCTGGTTGAAGCCCTTCGTCTCGACCGTGACGATGCCACGATCGGGCTTCGACTTCGATTCACTGACATCGAGCACGCGTGTTTCGGCATGAATGGTGTCGCCGTGAAAGGTCGGAAACTTGTGCTGAAGGGTTTCGACTTCGAGGTTCGCGATCGCCGCACCGCTGACATCGGGAACGCTCATGCCGAGGACGAGCGAATACACGAGGTTGCCCACCACGACGTTGCGGCCTTGCACGCTTTCAGATGCGAACCAGTCATTCGTGTGCAACGGGTGATGATTCATCGTGATCATGCAAAAGAGATGATCGTCGTACTCCGTGATGGTTTTGCCGGGCCAGTGGCGGTACACGTCACCGACGGTGAAGTCCTCGAGATAGCGACCAAAGGGGCGTTCATGCACTGTCATGAACGCGAACGCTAACCCACGGGTCCTGTGTCGTCATCATTGACGGGCGGCAACGGATACTGGCCCGTACGGTCGCGTGGCGCGCGCTTTTCGAAGAAGTCGATCTTGCTTTCGCTCTTCGTGACAGCCTCTTCGGCCACCACGCGCAGCGGCTTCAGGCGGTCCTTGCGATCGAGCGACCACGGCCCGACGCGCAGACTGAGATAGCAACCCGCGCCCACAACGATGGGTGCCCAGAACTGGGCGAGTCTGTACGTGAGAATGCCCACCGTTGCCGTGGCACGTGACATTCCGAAGCCGATGACCGTTGGAATGTAGATGCCCTCGATGATGCCTAGACCGCCCGGCGTGATCGGAACCACCGCCATCACGTTTGCCAATCCAAAAGCAACGATCAATCCGTCGACTGCGAGATGGCCGCCGAATGCACGTAGGAACACGTACACGGCCGCTATGTCGAAGATCCAGTTTGCGGATGCCCACACAAAGACTCGGATCAACAATTGACGGTCGGCGATCAAACCTTCTAGTCGGTTCCCCAAATGGCGGATGACTTCACTGATGCGATCGGCATCGAGGCGAACGTGTCGCGCCAACCAGCGCACCGCCCGCTCGGCTCGACCCTGCCCTTCGACGAGACCGAAGATGAGCGCGGAAGCGACGAGCATGAGGATCACGCCGACGATTGCGGCGAATCCGTAGAGGGCGTTCACTCCGCGGAAAGGAATCGAAATGATGAGCCCGAACCACAGAATGAGATTGAGCACCACCGCCGAGCCGATTCCTGCCGTGGCCAGCGCGAAGCCGGCATCGGGTCCGTGTACGCCGGACAACGTGAGCAGTCGGTAACCAAGGGCGGACGATGCTGCGCTGCCAGCCGGCATGATGCTGCCGAGCGCCTTGGTGCTCAGCTGAACACGGAACAACCGAAGAACTGTGACGCGTTCACCTTCGGGCCCAAGAGCCGCGCGTGTGAGCAACGAGTAACAGAGCAAGGCAATGAATTCGAGGAAGACGCCGAGGAGCAACATCGACTTGTCGACTTCAAAGAGATCGTTCCATGCCTTGCGAAAACCCGGAACGAGCGGAAGGACGAAGAAATAGAAGACGACCGCGGTGCCGACCGTCTTCAGTGTGCGGATCCACACCTTTCGTCTGTTGGCGGTCACGTCGGAAGATGCCCCATTCCCCGCCATGCCTACAAGGTAGGCGATTCCGAAGGCCTAGCCACGCAACTCGTGCACCAGAGCGACAAGGTCGGCGACGACATTCGTCCGGATTTCCGACGGTGTTTTTCCCAGCCGCACGATCACAAGGTCGTCCTCGGGGACAACGATCGTGTATTGCCCTTCGAATCCCGTCGCAACGAAGGCGCCGGGCAACGATGGCCAGGTCCACCAATGATGCGAGTACCCATGATGCGTTTCCGGATCAACGGAAACCGTCGTACGAGCGAGATCGACCCAACCCGGCGGAAGCCTGTGCGCGGCGGTGATGTACATGCGTCCGAAGCGCGCAAAGTCGGCAGCGGTGGCGTACACGTAGGACGAGCCGACGAAGTTGCCCGCTGAATCGAACTTTGCCGTTGAACTCGACATGCCGAGTGGTGCGAACAATCGATCGTTCACCCACTCATTCATTCGGATTCGACGTTCGGATGCCGATGCACCGCCGACGAGATCACCGAGAATCCGACAGATGATGTTCGTCGTGCCCGACGAGTAGTTCCAGAAAGCCCCCGGGGCATGGGCGAGTGGGCGTCGGGCCGCATACGCGGCATGATCTCCACTTCCCTCGCCGAACAACATGTCGATCACATGCGACTCTTCGCCCTCCACGTATGCCTCGATCCAATCGAGCCCTGATCGCATCTCGAGAAGCTGACGCATCGTGATCGCGCGTCGCGCATCGGCCTGCCACTCGGGAACCTCGGCCGGACCTTCGATATCGAGGCGGCCATCGGCAACCATGAATCCGACGAGAGCGTGGGTCATGCTTTTCGCCATCGACCACGAGATGTGCGTCACATCGGGACCACACGGCACCGAACAATCGGTGCCGAATGCCGCAAACACCTCGATTCCGTGCCGCATCGCGAGGACCGCGTGGGTTTCGCCGTGGGTTGCGACGGGAGGCATGCCCCGTTCGAGTGCGGCGAGGACGCCGGGCTTTGCGCTCACTTTCTCACGGTACTGGTGCCCACGGGTAGCGTTTTCCGCCATGGCCAGCACCACACCCCTCCCCACCCCCGACCTTCAAACCGCGGCGACGATCATCGAAACCGCCCGCGCGATGGTCGGCAAGGCAGTTCGCAATCTTGCAGCCAACGGCGGACCCGATACGCAACAGGTGCTCGCCTACGACCTCGCTCACGCGGCGGCAGCGGTCGAGACCGCACGTTCGATGCTCGACTACGGCGCGAAGGGCGACATCGAAGGCCGCCTCACATGTGCGTTCACTGCCGACATGGTTCACGACCTCGTGACGCGTCTCATCGGTCGCGAAAACCTGTGGGCCGTCAACCCGGGTGATCTCGCATTCGGCCACGATTTCGTCACCGCGTTCCGTTCTCCCGAGTTCCTCGCTTCGCTCGCCGACCAGCAGGGTCCGCGTCATCTCGACTCCGACTTCGAAATGGTGCAAGACACGTTCCGTTCGTACGCGAACAAGGAAGTTGCCCCGCGCGCCGAGCACGTTCACCGGTTCAACGAAGACGTTCCGGAAGAAATCATCGCCGGCCTCGCCGAAATGGGCGCCTTTGGCCTTTCGATCCCGGCTGAATACGGTGGCTACAGCGAAGGCGGCGACGGCGAATACATGGGCAACGTCATCGCAACCGAGGAACTGTCACGCGGTTCGCTCGGCATCGGTGGTTCGCTCATCACTCGTCCCGAAATTCTTGCCCGCGCCTTGATGAAGGGTGGAACCGAAGAACAAAAGCACGAGTGGCTGCCGAAACTGGCCAGTGCGGAACTTCTCGCCGCGGTTGCCGTCACCGAACCCGACTTCGGTAGCGACGTCGCGAACATCAAGGTCACCGCGACACAGTCCGACCTCGCCGACGGACGCAAGGGCTGGCGCATCAACGGCGTGAAAACGTGGTGCA
>JBEBAF010000169.1:0-11391 GCA_041159045.1 Actinomycetota bacterium | reverse complement strand
TGGGCCGCCAACGCGGGTGATCTCGTTGCCTTGCTGAACGAACTGCCGTCGCGTACTCCGGTCGACAACACCGACGAGTACTTCGGCGACACGCGCAGCGTCGGCTGACCCCGGAAGAAGGCGAACATACGTTCGCTACAGTGTCGGCGTGTTGCGTCGTGACCCGGAAGCTGACCTGAATGCCATCGGTGTTGCCTCTCTCGTCGAGCGTGGGGCAAGTGCCGGCGTCACCACTCTTTCTCGCGCGGTTCTCAAACGTGATCGCCTTCTTCCCGTCCAACCCCGGGTGGCATCGGCTTTGCGTGCCGTTGGGCTACAAGGCGGCTTGGCGCGGGGGTCGGTGAGTTGCATCACCGGTCCGTTCAGGGTGTCATTCGCCATTGCGTTGTTGGCGCAATCAAGCGCAGCGGGTTCGTGGACGTTGTGGTGTTCACCAAGCGCACCGAACTGTCGCGCACTTCTCGATGCGGGGTGGCAACTCAATCGTTTCGTTTGGGTCGACCCGGCAGGGCAGTGGGTGGCTTGCATGGGGGCCGGTATCGGTGAGTTCGAAACCGTGATCACGCAATTGCCGCGTGGTGTTCCATTGCGCGATGTGCGGCACGTGGCTGCGGTGGCGCATCGTTCCAACGGTGCGCTCGTGGTTCTCGCCGAACACCCGCACGACGGACTGTCTCCCGATCTGGTGTTCGAAACACGCGATGCCGATTGGTCGGTTGCGGGGGCGGGGCATCTCGCATCGCAGGAAGTCCACGTCGTGCTCGGTGGTCGTCGTGCCGCTGAACCACGTGGATTCTCTGTCGTTCTCGGGGCGTCATGAACCCGTCGCGTGTTGCGGTGGTCAGGCTCGTTCGTCCCGACGGCCATGCGGTGCACCGCTTGTCGCAGGCCTTCGTCTCCGTCACGCCGGCCATCGAAGTGATCGACGAACAACAGATTCTCTTGCCGATGCGCGGGCCCACCCGGTACTTCGGCGGTGAATCAAGCGTTGCGGCCCGGTTGTGTGACGTGGCGGCAACGGTGCACGGTGAACCCGTCGCCGTTGGCATCGGGGCAAGTCGTCTCGCCGCCCAGGTTGCCGCGCAATCGGTATCGGAAAAAGGTGTCGTGGCAATCATCTCCGACGACGATCATTCCGCTTTTCTCGATGCACAACCCGTCGCCGTACTCGAACGGTTCGCGCACATCAATCCCGACACCGTGTCGTTGCTCTTCCGCTTGGGTCTCGGAACGTTGGGTGCGGTGGCCGCGGTCAAGCGTGAATTGTTGGTCGATCGTTTCGGCCCCGAAGGCGGCGACGTTCATCTGCTGTGCGCGGGGGGTGATCTCCACGAGCCGTACATCGAACCGTTACCCACGCAGTGCCTCGTTGAATCACACCACGACACCCCTCTCGACGATGCCGCGTTGGTGGTCGGCGCGGCCGGTGAACTTGCCGGTTGCGTGGTCGATCACCTCGAGCCGCGCGGGTTGGTGGCATGCCGTGTCGTTGCAACCTTCACCACCGAACACGACGAAACGTGTTCGCGCATTTGGTATCACCCGCAGGGGTTCGTCGTCGGAACACTGAGTGAACGGTTGCGGTGGCAGATCGAGAAGTGGGTGGGGGATCATCTCTCTGCGGGTGTCGCGCACATCTCGCTCGATGTGCAGAGCACCCGACCACATCGTGCAACGCAACTTGGTTTGTGGGGTGAACACGGCGAGGCCGATCGTGCTGCCTGGGCTGCCGTTGGTCGACTCGGGTCGTTGTTGGGCGACAACGTGTGCGTTCCCGAATGGCGGGGTGGTCGCGACCCCATGCAGCAGTTCGTGCTGGTGCCCGCGGCACGCGTCGAGTTGCGCGATGCCGATGTGGTGCGTCAGCGCATCACGCCGGGGGCCGTGCATCCCGAACGATGGACGGGTGCCATTGCCGGCATCGTTCCGCCGGTGTGTGTGACGCCGCGTCGCGAGGTGCAGGTTCTCGATGCAAACGATCGTGCCGTCACCGTGACGGGTCGTCACGTTTTTTCATCCCCTCCCGTGTGGGTGGTCGATGGTGTGGCACGCAAGCGCATCGTTGCATGTTTCGGGCCGTGGCCCGTTGAAGAGCGATGGTGGGACACCACGCGTCAGCGTCGTGTTGCCCGCATGCAGTGCATCGTCGAATCAGTCGGTGCTTCCTCGCGCTCTGCCTTGTTGTTGGTTCTGGAAAAGCGTTCGTGGTGGCTGTCGGGGGTGTACGGCTGAAAGACTGTCGTGCATGACGCCCGACGACCTTCTTGCAATCGTTCGTCATCACACGGCAATCGATTCCCGCGAAGAGATGTCGCTGCGCTCGTTCCGCGATGCAGTGGTGCAACTTGCCGATCCGTGCAACGAAAACTCCGACCCCACCCACGTCACGGCCTCGGCGATCGTGGTCGGTCATCGTGGCACGGTGCTGCATCTGCACAAGCGTCTGAACATGTGGTTACAACCGGGTGGGCACATCGAAGCCGGCGAACTTCCCCACGATGCTGCGCTGCGCGAAGCACACGAAGAGACGGGCCTCGTCGTGGCGCACCCCGACAGTGGGCCGTTGTTCTTCCACGTCGATGTTCACCCCGGCCCGCGGGGGCACACGCACCTCGACCTGAGGTATCTCTTGCTGGCTGACGGAAATGCCGACCCATCCCCGGGCGAGGGGGAAAGCCCCGATGCAAGGTGGTTTTCTTGGCCCGAGGCGGCCGCCGTGGCCGATGCGGGGCTGGCCGGGGCGTTGGTGCGGGCAATGCAACTGGCGTAAGCACGGTCAAAAGCGAACATATGTTCGCTAGCCTGCTTCCCCATGGAGGGGACGATGCAGGATCTCCGTGCCTACGGCTTTCATGCCCCGCACGTGTCGTGGACCGAACTCGAACGTCGATTGTCCGACACCCCGCGCGCATCGCGGTCGGCTGCCCCGAATGCAGGTGGCGATGGTCCTGCGTTCGGAGCCAAGCGCGCACCGTACGAGGCTCCGGCCGATCTGCGTTACCTGCCTGCGGCGGTGCCGTATGCCGAACTGCACTGTCTGTCGCACTACTCGTTCCTCACCGGTGCATCGTCGCCCGAGCATCTGGTGCACACCGCAGTGGCGTTGGGTTTGCACGGTGTGTCCATCACAGACCGCAACGGTTTCTACGGTGTCGTGCGGTTTGCCGAAGCCGCACGTGAATTTGGTTTGCCCACCGTCTTCGGCGCCGAACTCACGCCCGTGCTCGGTGGCAATCTCGTCGTCCTTGCACGCAATCCCACCGGCTATGCGCACCTTGCGCAAACCATCACCAATGCACAACTCGCAGGAACCAAAGGCAACCCGGTGTATTCGCTCGGCGATCTTGGTGGTGGTCGAGGCAACTGGTGGGTGTTGACCGGCGGCATCGACGGTGCCGTTGCGCGGCAACTCATCGAACACGGGCCGGCCGCGGCCGAGCACGTGCTACGTCAGATCGTCGGTGTGTGCGGTGTCGACCATGTGATGGTCGAGTTGGTGCACCACGGTGACCCTCTCGATGCTGCACGCAACGACGCATTGGTGCGCATTGCCGATCGCGTGGGGGTCGGGTGCGTGGCCACGAACCACGTTCATTACGCATCCACTGCACAGTTCCCCCTTGCAACGGCGATGGCGGCAATCCGGCGGCGCAGTTCGCTCGACGAAGTCGACCATCTGTTGCCGCATGCGGCAAGTGCGCTCATGCGCTCGGGTGCAGAGCAAGAGTCGGTGTTCGCCCGTTACCCGGGGGTGGTGGGTCGCAGTGCGGAAATTGCCGCCGATTGCGCCTTCGACCTCGCCCTTGTTGCGCCGAAGTTGCCACCGTTCCCGTGTCCCGGTGGTGTCAGTGAAATCGCCTACCTGCGTCACCTCGTCATCCAGGGGGCGACACGTCGTTACGGCCCGCCTCCTGCGTCGAACGACGACACGTTGTCGTTGCGCGCGCGTGCGTGGTCGGTGGTGCGCCACGAACTCGATGTCATCGAAGCATTGGGCTTCGCCGGTTATTTCCTGGTGGTGTGGGACATCGTCGAGTTCTGCAATCGCAACGACATCTTCTGTCAGGGAAGGGGAAGCGCAGCCAACAGCGTGGTGTGTTATTCGCTCGGTATCACCAAGGCCGACGCGGTGTCGCTCGGGTTGTTGTTCGAACGTTTCCTCTCGCCCGAACGCGACGGGCCTCCCGACATCGACATCGACATCGAAAGTGGTCGACGCGAAGAAGTCATTCAGTACGTGTACCAGCGCTACGACCGTATGCATGCTGCGCAGGTTGCCAACGTCATCACGTATCGTCAGCGTTCCGCGGTGCGCGATGCCGCAAAGGCTTTGGGTTGTGCCGATGCCGACCCCGATCAACCTCCCGTCGAAGTTGCTGCACTCGCGGTTCAACTACTCGACCATCCGCGTCACCTCGGCATCCACTCGGGGGGCATGGTCATTTGCGATCGTCCCGTCAGCACCGTGTGTCCCGTCGAGTGGGCAACGATGGAAAACCGCAGCGTGTTGCAGTGGGACAAAGACGACTGTGCCGCCGCAGGCTTGGTGAAGTTCGATCTGTTGGGCCTTGGCATGTTGTCGGCGTTGCACAACGCCGTCGACTTCATCGCCCAACACCGGGGCCAACCGCTCGACCTGGCGGGTTTGCCGCAGGAAGACGACGTGTACGCCATGTTGTGTCGGGCCGACACCGTGGGGGTTTTCCAGGTTGAATCGCGCGCCCAGATGGCCACGTTGCCACGACTGAAGCCGCGTCGTTTCTACGACCTCGTCGTCGAAGTTGCCCTCATCAGGCCGGGGCCCATCCAGGGCGGTTCGGTACACCCCTACATTCGTCGGCGCAACGGTCAAGAGCCCGTCACGTACCTGCACCCGTTGCTCGAGAATTCGCTCGGCAAGACCCTCGGTGTGCCGTTGTTCCAAGAGCAACTCATGCAAATGGCCATCGACGTTGCAGGGTTCAGTGCAGCCGAAGCCGACCAGTTACGTCAGGCGATGGGGTCGAAGCGCTCACGCGCACGCATGGAGCGTTTGCGATTGCGTCTGTACGAGGGGATGGCGCAACGCGGCATCACGGGGGAAACCGCCGACATCATCTTCGACAAGATGCAGGCCTTTGCGAACTACGGATTTCCCGAAAGTCACTCGGTGAGCTTTGCCTATCTCGTTTATGCGTCGGCGTACATCAAGTTTCATGAACCGGCCATCTTTTGTGCGGCACTGTTGAACGCACAGCCGATGGGTTTTTGGTCTCCACATTCACTCACGCGCGATGCGCGACGCCACGGTGTCGTGGTGAGCCAACCCTGTATCAACGCGTCCCGTGCCCTTGCGTCGCTCGAGAACGATTCCGCATCAACCAGTGGTCTCGCCGTGCGTTTGGGGTTGTCGTCGGTGCGCGGCATCGGCCGTGAACTCGCCGACAGCATCGTGGCCGGCCAGCCGTATGTCGACATGGAAGATCTCGTGCGCAGGGTTCCTGCGCTGAACAGTGCACAGGTCGAGGCATTGGCCACCGCCGGTACGTTCGCAACGTTCGGCATTGCGCGCCGCGATGCGCTGTGGGCGGCCGGTGCGGTGGTGCAGTCGCGTCCCGACCGTTTGGCGGGTGTCACCGTTGGTGCACAGTCGCCGGTTTTGCCGGGAATGGAACCCGTTGAAGAAGCGGTCGCCGACTTGTGGGCCACGGGTATCGCACCGAACGGACATCCGACCATCTTCCTGCGGGAACGTTTGCGTGCGCTTGGTGTGCACACGGCCGATGAACTGTTGTCGTTGCCTCACGATTCACGTGTTCTTGTGGCGGGTGTTGTCACGCATCGACAGCGTCCGATGACCGCGGGTGGCGCCACATTCATCAACCTCGAAGACGAAACGGGTCTCATCAACGTGGTGTGTTCGAAGGGTTGTTGGGCACGCTTTCGTTCGGCTGCCCGCGATGCCCCTGCGCTTTTGGTGCGTGGTCGGATGCACAGCGCCGAAGGTGTCGTCAACATCGTCGCCGAACACATGTCGGCGTTGGTGGTTCCGGTGGGTGCGGCGTCGCGAGACTTTCGCTGATGTCAATCGTGAGGCGTGCTGCGCTGCACGATGTTCCACGGTTCGGTGGGCGGCCCATTGGTCACGATGTCGTGAACCAACTTCGGCAAATGCAAAGGGGCGAAGAACGTGTCGTCGCGTTCGTTCAACAGTTCTTCGGTGCTCCACCAGCGCAGGTCGACCAGGTATTCGCTGCGCAATTGCTCGACCGACAGCGCGGGTGACGGCGTGAAACGTTCGGTACGCACAAGAAAGGCGCGTTCACGTTGGCCATCCCACTTGCCATCGATGAAGGGAATGATGTGCGTGCGGGTCCACAAGTGAGGGCCGACTTCGCGGGGGTTCAGGCCGACTTCTTCGTGTAGTTCACGCAACAAACCCACATGGTGTGATTCGCCATCTTCCAGCCCGCCCCCCGGCAATACCCACACGGAACGTGCGGGGAATGCCAAATGGGCGAGCAGGACGTGATGCGACTCGTCGATGATCAATGCGCGCACCGCTTCGCGGATGCGCAGGCCCGAAAGGTCGGGTTCAGTCAAAGTCGGTGGTGGCGATGCGCTCGGCGTTGTACACCGGAGCCTTCGCATCGATGCGGTACTTCATGGTTTCGGCACCGGTGATGCCGTGTTCCTGGAAAGCCTTGCGCATGTTGAAGTAGTTCTCGTGCAGGAAGTGCGCGGCCAGCGAAGGTGCGTCGCTCCAGAGTTCGTACACCGAGATCGTGCCGGGCTCGCAGGGGTCGCCAGCGAAGACGTAAGCCTCGCAACCGGGCTCTTGGTCGCGCGTGGCCTGCTGCAGCGGCTTCGATGCCTCGAGAAGGGCGGCGCGCTTGGCGGGATCGATGAAGATGCGTCCGGAGATGATGATCATGGTTCTGTTCTCTTTCGTCATTCGTTTGGTTTGTCGTTCAGGCCGTCGTTGAAAGCCCGGTACGTGTCGTAGATGTCTTTGCAAGCCTCGCACAGCGGGAGCTGTTTCGGATCACGCGAGGGCACCCACACGTGACCGCAGAGAGCCTCGAGGGGAGTGCCGTAGATCCGGGCCTCGAGCACCTTGGCCGCGGCCGATTCGCCGGGCTCGGTTTTCACGATGTGTGCCATGGCCGGCTCGCCGGTTTCCAGAACCTCGTCGGTTTGGGGTTCGACACGTGCGGGAAGCACCGTGAGGGGTCCGTTCGCCATGACGTCAGTCAACCATGCCTGAACTAACCTTGCGCCATGCCGTTGTACGAATACCGCTGCCCCTCGTGTGATGCCGCCTTCGAGTTGCGTCGCCCGATGAGCGAGGCCTCGTTGCCCGCTCCGTGTGCGTGCGGTGCCGAAGCCAAGCGCCGACTGTCGGTGTTTGCGTCGGTTGGCGGTGGTGCGGGGTCGGCCCCTGCGCCGGCAATGCCTGCGCCGCGTGGTTGCGACGGCGGCTGCGCCTGCCACTGACAACGCGACCACGATGATTCTGGTCGACGAATGCCACTGGTGGTACCGCGAGCGTCGTTGGTGCCACATGGTGAGCGACACGTCGTACGAAGAACTTCATGAAATTGCCTCCGCGATGGGAATTCCACGTCGCGGATTTCAAGGTGATCACTATGACGTGCCCGAGGATTACCGCGACGACGCGATTCGACTGGGGGCAGTGCCGGTGGGCAGCAGGGAACTGCTGGCGCGGCTGAAGGCGGCCGGTTTGAGAATCAGCCCAGCCCGGCGACGTGCTTCGGGCACCACACCGCCCCCTGACCTGCGAACCGGGCACCAGCCGTAGCGAAACCGCGTACGCACCAGTCGATCAGCACGATGCCCGCGCGATCGCAAATGTCGGCCATGGCAAACCATCGTTCCGCATCGTCGGGTGACGGTGTGGCATCGGGTTCGACGGTCATGACGTAGCAGCCAAGGGCGAGTGGATTGTCGGATGCAACGCCTGCGACGTGGTGGCCGATGCTGCGACCCCAACGCGTCGGTTCATCGCGCAGCCGCGCGACTCCATCGCTGGAGTGAAGGCCGACACCTCGCCGCGCTGCATCGACGAGAAGCACGAGGCATTGAGGGCGAAACGGCCGCTGGACCGAGAGGGAGAAAACGCTGAGCGCTTGCGACGTGGACGTGATGATGTCGAGAAAGGGACGCGGAACGTCGACGAGAGTGACTGCGTGAGTCGGCATTGCCGCACCGTACCGATGGGGTGTGGCGCGGATCGTGTGAAGTGATCAGACCGAGAGGTACGCGATGGCGAATGCGATTCCGCCAACCACGATCGGTGTGGCCCACTTCGCCCAGAGCGGATAGTGGCTGCGGCGAGATGGCAACATCACGACTCCGCAGAGTGCTCCGCCGATCAGACCGCCGATGTGACCACCGACAGAAATGCCGGGAATGGTGATCGTGATCAAGAGGTTGATGAGCAGTGTGACGCCGAGTCCGGTTTGCAGCGGATTGACTCCGCGTTGCTTCATGCCAACCGCAGCCAGACCCATCAATCCAAAGACTGCACCGGAGGCGCCGCCCGAAAGGGCCCACGGTGAGGCAATGAGTGCGCCGGTGCTTCCCGCGAGGAGTGCCGCAAAGTAAGCAAGCGCAAAGTTGACGCGCCCGAGTTCACGTTCGAGAAGCGTTCCCAGTTGGTACAGCAGGAACATGTTCATCGCGATGTGGAAAATGCCGAAGTGCAGGAAGCCGCTCGTGACCAGGCGGTACCACTCGCCGTTGTAGAGGAATCCCTTGTACAAGCCGAGGCGAATCGAGTTGTCGCTGAGTCGGCCGCTACCGCCGAGGTTCATGCCTCCGAGGTTCGTGTAGACGAACACGAGTGCGTTGATCACAATGATGGTTTTGGTGACGAGAATCGGCTGACCCGCATTCCAATAAGTGACACGTGTGCGTGCTGCGGGCCGGTCGCGGCGTACGCAATCGATGCACTTCGATCCGACGTCGGCCTGCACGAGGCAATCACCACATGCGGGTCGACCGCAGCGAGTGCAACTGCGACCGGTGACGCGCTCGGGGTGTCGCGTGCAGTGGGGAAGTGGCGGCGGGGGGAGATTCATCGTGTGCGATGCGGGCGGTCGAGGTGAATTGTCACGGTGCCTGTTCGGCGATCGCGCGGTTCGCGAGGTACCAAGCATGCGTGTTCTCGAGACCTTTGCGGAAATCCATGCGTGCAGTCCACCCGAGCGCATGTTCCGCGCGGCTGGCGTCGACGCGACGGCGAGGCTGGCCGTCGGGCTTCGAGGAATCCCACACCAGGTCGCCGGTGAAGCCCACCACTTCGGCGATGGTTTCGACCGTTTCGCGAATCGTGATCTCACGGTTCGTTCCAAGGTTCAGGGGCTCGGGTGACTCGTGCACTTCTGCCGCGAGAACGATGGCTGCGGCCGCATCCTCGACATACAGATACTCGCGACTTGCCGCGCCCGTACCCCATACGTGAACTTTGTCGGCACCCGCTTCTTTCGCCTCGACGCACTTCTTGATGAGCGCGGGGATCACGTGCGAGACATCGGGGTGGAACTTGTCGCCCGGTCCGAAGAGGTTCGTTGGAATGAGGTAGGCGAACTTCTGGCCGTACTGTTGCGCGTTCACCTGCGCATGGATGAGGAGTGCCTTCTTCGCGATTCCGTACGGTGCGTTCGTTTCCTCGGGATAGCCATCCCAGAACGACGCTTCGCGGAACGGCACGGGGGTGAACTTCGGATACGAACACACGGTGCCGAGGAGAACGGTCTTTTCGACACCGGCCTGTCGGCAGGCTTCGATGACGTGGGTTCCCATCAGCAGATTGTCGAGGTACAGCGGAGCCGGGGCTGCTTGGTTGTAGCCGATTCCTCCGACGCGAGCCGCAAGGTGAATGACATGCGACGGTCGATGTTCGGCGAGCATTGCGTCGGCGCGGCCAGGCACCGTGAGGTCGTAGTCGGCCTTGCGTGGGGCAACGACCGTGGCACCTTGCGCGTGCAGCAGTTCCACCACCACGCGACCCAGGAAACCGTTGCCACCGGTGACGAGCACCGTTCGCGATTTCCAGAAGTCGCTCATGCCCACTGATGGTAGGGCGTCGGCAGGCACAATGGGGGGGTGCGGGTCGCCATCACATTGGAGCAGTGCTGGCACGACGTGCCGGGTGGCACGGGCGTCTATGGCGTCGAACTCGCGCGCGAACTGGCGCACATCGTCGACACGGTGGGTGTTGCGGGCCGCCACGGTCGGGCGGCAACCAAGGGCTTTGCACCTCCCGTCACGATGACGTCCCTACCCGTTGGTGGCCCGTTGTTGTACGAAGGTTGGCTGCGTCTCGGCTGGCCGCGCGTCGAGGGCGCAACGGGGGCCGTTGACGTTGTTCACTCAACCAGCATCATTCCCGCCGCAACCGCGCTGCCACTCGTTGTCACGGTTCACGATCTCGCGTTTCTGCACGACCCGTCCCACTTCACCGCGCGCGGCGTCAGGGTGTTTCGTCGCAGCATGGAACTGGTGAAGCGGAAAGCCACTCGGATCATCTGCGTGTCGCGTACCACCTTCGATGACTGCGTTGCGAATGGCTTCCCGATGGATCGCCTGAAGCACGTGCCGAATGGCGTGCGTAGTGTCGAGGTGTCGGCTGGTGCGGTCGAAACGGTGATCGCGAAACTCGGCATCCCGCGCGAATTCCTGTTGTTCGTCGGAACGGTTGAACCGCGGAAGAATCTTGCTCGGTTGATCGAAGCGCACGCTTCGCTTGGTGATCGTGTGCCTGAACTCGTGATTGCCGGTGCTGCCGGCTGGGGTGGCGACAACTCGTTGGTTGACGCCAACAATTCACGTGTTCGATTCCTCGGTTTCGTTCCCGACGCCGAGTTGAACTGTTTGTATTCGGCCGCAACTGCCGTGTGTTATCCATCGATTCGTGAAGGATTCGGCCTGCCGATTCTCGAGGCGATGTCGCACGGCGCACCGGTGGTGACCAGTCGGGGTGGAGCAACCGAAGAAGTTGCAGGCGGTGCCGCCGAACTCGTCGACGCACTCGATGTTGGTTCGATCGCCGACGGAATCCTTCGCGCCCTGGCCAACCGCGACGAGTTGTCGGGGCGTGGTCGTCAACGTGCCGCTGAGATGTCGTGGAAACGTACGGCCGAATTGACGCGCGATGTGTACGTCGAGGCAATCGCCGATTTTCCGGGGCGTCGCGCATGACGCTTCGTGTCGGAGTGAACCTGCTGTGGTGTCGTCCGGGCAAGGTCGGCGGAAGCGAGCAATACCTTTCGCGTCAGCTCGCCGGGTTGTTGGCCGTCGAACACGACGGCCTCGAGGTATCGATCTTTGCGCCGCGGGGCTTTGCCGCCGCACACGGCGAACTCGCGCCTCTGTCGATCACGGAAT
>JBEBAF010000168.1:0-3936 GCA_041159045.1 Actinomycetota bacterium | reverse complement strand
ACGACCTGGTGATTCCGTTCGAGATCACCGTTCCCTACGCCCGCATCACCGCGGCGTAGCCGCGTCGGCGACGCCGACTAGCGGGCAGAGTCGCCGAATCGGTATTCGCGCGTCAGAACATCGAGGCGCTTGGTCAGATCGGCGTCGAGCGGTGTGTCGAGCGCCTTCACCGCATCGGCCAGTTGCTCGGGCTTGCTGGCACCGATGATCGGCGAGGTGATCGCCTTGCGCGTGAACTGCCACGCGACCGCAAGTTGGGCCATCGACATGCCGGCTTCGGCGGCGATGCCGCGAAGTGCCTCGACGGTTTCGAACATGCGATCCTGCCAGTAGCGCTCTTGATAACGGCCGGCGGTGCCATCGCCTTCGATTGCAAAGCGTGTGCCTTCGGTGGGGGCGCCGGGGTTGTGCTTGCCGGTGAGGAACCCGCCCGCGAGTGGGTTGTACGGAATGATCGCGATGTTCTCTTGTTCGCACAGCGGAACGAGTTCACGCTCGTTTTCGCGGAACAACATGTTGTAGCGCGGCTGGATGCTTGCGAATCGCGCCCACCCGTTCACGTCGCTGCGGCCGATTGCCGTGGCGAGTTGGTAAGCGAGGTAGTTCGAGCAGCCGATGTAGCGGACCTTGCCCGACTTCACCAGATCATCGAGTGCCGACAGTGACTCGTCGTGCGACACGGCGGCGTCGTAGAAATGCAACTGATAGAGATCGATGTAATCGGTCTGCAGGCGGCGGAGCGATGCTTCGACGGCGCGAACGATGTTCTTGCGGCTGTTGCCCTGGTCCCACGGATTCGGTCCGGTTGGGGCGTAGCACTTCGTTGCGACGATGAAGTTGTCGCGCTGGCCCTTCATCCAACGACCGATGATGTTCTCGGTTTCGCCGTACGCGCCCGACATGTTGCCGATGGGGTAGACGTCGGCGGTGTCGATGAACGTGAAGCCGTGCTCTTTCGCTTGGTTGAGAATCGCGACCGATTGCTTCTCGTCGCATTGATGTCCGAAGGTCATCGTTCCGAGACAGAGCCTCGACACCATCATTCCCGTTCGACCGAATCGCACATG
Source organism: Actinomycetota bacterium (assembly GCA_041159045.1). Taxonomy (GTDB): domain Bacteria; phylum Actinomycetota; class Acidimicrobiia; order Acidimicrobiales; family Ilumatobacteraceae; genus F1-20-MAGs119. The sequence goes on along the minus strand of JBEBAF010000168.1, from coordinate 2,869 downwards.
TTCCATGACGCCGACCGTAGTCTGAACGCCCGTGGCCGTCATCTTCGCGCTTCTCACCGCCGTGGTGTACGGCGTCGCCGACTATTCGGGTGGGCGGGGAAGTCGACACGCTTCGTCGTTCACGGTGACGTTCGTCGGCCAGACAGCCGGGTTTTCCGGCGCCTTGTTGTTGGCACTCTTCATCGGCGACCCCGTGCCATCGGGTCACGATTTGTTGATCAGTGCGGCCGCGGGCGTCGCCGGGTCGCTCGGACTTCTCGGTTTCTATCGGGCGATGGCTTCGGGTGCCATGACCATCGTTGCACCCATCACCGCACTTGTTGGCACCATCATCCCCGTCGTGTGGGGTTTGGTGTCGGGTGAACGCCCGGGGCTGGTGGCGTACGTCGGGATGATCGTCGCCGTGTTTGCGGTCGTGCTGGTTACCGACGCACTGGGAATCCACGAGACGCGTACTCCGATGTCGATCGTTGCCTTGGCCGTCTTCGCCGGTGCGTGTTTTGCGACGATTTTCATCGCCTTCGATCACGTTTCGCCAGATGGCGGGTTGTGGCCACTCGTCGCGTTGCGCTCGGTGAGTTTGCCGATCGTGGCGCTCGTGGTGCTGGCGACGCGTAGTCCGTTCCGCACACGCGGCGAAGCAACGCGATGGGCGTTCATAAGTGGCATTCTCGATTCGGCGGCCAATGGGTTCTATTTGATCGCAGCGCGGCATGGCCTGTTGTCGGTGGTCGCCGTGATTGCGTCGTTGTATCCCGTCAGCACGCTGGTGTTGGCGACATCGCTCGACAAGGAAAAATTGCACGCAGCCCAGTGGGTGGGTGTTGGGTGTGCGCTTATTGCCCTTGTTCTTGTGAGCGCCGGATGACGTTCTGCGATTCCTTCGCGGCCGCGCTGAAGATTCCCTTGGCCATCAACGACAGTTCCGACTTCCGGCGACGCTCGTAAATTTCGGCGCGTGTGCCGTGAACCGTCGGGTCGTCGGGCGCAGCCCAGCCCGCGAAGTCGGCGAGATGGCACGCAAGGCGCAGGTCTCCCGATTCAGCGAGCTTCAGAGCGTGGCGAACCAGCACGTCGGCTCCGCCGGCGAGCATTGCAAGTTCGGCACCCACTGCCGCATCGGGGGCCGGCTTGAGGCGCGATGCTGCTCCGTCCCACCAGCCACCGAACTGACGCCACACGTTGTGCACGATGAACTCGGGCTCGTCGTACATCGGACGCAGGTACGGGCGACCGAGGGTCGCATCGGGAACCTTCACCGCGTGGATGATGGTGTCGAGGGTTTCGCCCGCATTCATCAATTGGAGAACTTCACGAACGAGGTTCTCGAGTGCGGTGGCGATTTCGTCGAGTACACGAGCAATGCGGGCCTTACCCTCGATCGGCAAACCGTGCGCAGGGAGCAACAGTTCGGGTTCTTGGGCGATCATTCGGCGCAATGCGGCCGCCCATTCGATGGGCCAGCGCTGCACCTTCTGGGGGTTGCCCGCGTTCGGAAAGTTCCAGATGATGAAGTCGCCCGTCATGATCCACTTGCGATCGGGGTAGAAGGCCCACAAGTGGTCGTCGGTTTCGCCGCGCGCGTGGTGGAACTCGACGATGTCGTCACCGATCTTCATCGTGGTGAAGTCGCCGAGATTCTCGGTGACTTCGAGGACGCTGTCGTGGAGGAAGGTCGGGTGTTTGCGGCCAACTTCGGAGGGCTTTGATACGAGGCCGTAGCCGTGCTCTTCGCGTACGCCACCGAACTGACGGGCGTTGATGATGCGGTTCCAGTCGCTGGTGTCGCGGTAGCGGGTGAAACGTCGCGCGACGTTTTCGTGGCCGATCACGCGGACGGGTTTGCCCGGTGCGCCGAGCGATGCCGCTATCGGTCCGCTTCCGCCGACGTGGTCGACGTGTCCGTGCGTGTAAACGATGGCGTGCAGTGGAGCGTTGGTCCACGTTCGAATTTGGTCGGCAACTTTCTGGCCGTTGTCGTACGTTCCGGTGTCGAAGATGACCAGGCCCTCGGGGCTGTTCCAGGTGACCGCGTGACTGAACGATTCGACGATCGCCAGTTCCGGTGCCAACTCGGAGATTTCATTGATGATCCGATTCGCCGGTTGGTCGAGGACTCCCGAGTCGATGATCTTCGTTGAAAGTGCAAGCAGGTCGGCCATGAACCGACCCTAGTTGGCTACTTGCCCGGTTCTTTCGGCAGGCCGAGGACACGTTCGCCGAGGATGTTGCGCATGACGTTCGACGTGCCGCCCATGATGGTGTATCCGGGTCCGTACATGAGGCCGGCTGTGACGTCGCTCCAGAGCGTCGCTTCGAGACCGAAAGTCTTTGCGACGAAATCCGCGACGCGCTGTTCATGTTCGGTGCAGAAACACTTCGTTGCTGCGGAGAATCCGGCCGGTGCCTGGCGGAGAACCTCACGCACCACGAGAACGCGGCCGATGCGATAGCCGGTTTCCAGACGGGCGATTTCCTGTCGCACACGCGGATCGGAAGTGTCGGCGCGCGCAACCGCCATCTTGTAGAGGGCGTAGTTCGAAACAAGACGGTCGATGCCGCCTCGTTCGTGTTCGAGTTGGCGCATCGTTTGCTTGAACGCGCCGCCCTGCGCACCAACGAGATTTTCCTTCGGCACGCGCACGTCGGTGAAAAAGACTTCGCAGAAGTGACGGTTCGTCGTCATGTCCTGAATCTCGCGGGCTTCGATGCCCGGGGTGTTCATCGGTACGACGATTTCACTGATGCCTGCGTGCGGTGGGCCGTCGTTCGACGTGCGACAGATGAGATAGCAGTACTCGGCGACCGCGCCGAACGAGGTCCAGATCTTCTGTCCGTTGATCACCCATTCATCGCCGTCGAGAACCGC
>JBEBAF010000167.1:0-5079 GCA_041159045.1 Actinomycetota bacterium | reverse complement strand
AAGTCGACCATGACGGAGTGTCTCGACCACATGATCGGGAACGGGGGCGCCGGCAATGTTGGCAAGTTGTCGAGCCGCCCACCATCCCGGACCAACAACGGGAACGGGCAGGCGCTTGCCTAGTAGAGCCGCTTTGCGCGCCGTCGTCGAGCCCTCGGCCATGACATTGATCGATCCATCGAAACGATGTTGCGCCGCGAGGGTGAATGCAAGCGCGGCATCGTGATCTTCGATCACCGTGAATTCCGGGTCGCCCGCAAGCAGGAACGGGACCGCAGGAAGTCGCAGGAGTCGGCCGAGTGGACTTGGAACGTGCGCACCGAGCACGGGTGCAAGTCGAAGATTTGCGACGGCGACTCCGCGTGATGCACGGAGGTCGGCGGCTTGTCGTTCGAGGAAGTGCAACATTCGGCCGTACCGCGATGCCGGCGATGGCGCAGTGAATTCGTTCGGCGTGAGAGGCGCGTGGCTCCGTGTGCCGTAGACCTCGAGACCGGAACGCAGAACGACCGCCTCGAGTGATTGTGATTGATGTGCCGCGTCGAATACCGCGCGTCCAACATCGGAAGTCGTGCGGTCGGCTTCATCGGGTGCAAGACGCGCGTTGGGCTCCCAAACACCGAGGTGAACGATGAGATGAGGATCGAAATCCATGATGATCTGGGCGACATTGGCGGTTTGGTTCAGGGCGACGCGTTTGAAGGTCGTGCGATTGAGGCGACGCCTGGGTGGATCGGCATCGACGCCAAGGATTGGTCCGACCCAACTCTGTTCTTCGAGCATCGATGTGGCAAGAGATCCAAGTTCACCGCCGCATCCGATGACGAGAACTCGTTGCGCGGCCATGATGTCAGCGCAATTCGTGGACGCGAAGAATCAGTTCGCGAGCGAACGGATCGAGCTGGCGACCCGCAATGCGCTCCGTGATGGTGATGGCTCCGGAGGGGTCATCGACCAGGCCGCTCCAACGGATGTATCCACCCATGATTCCGATGATGCGATCGCCAACCTCTTCTGCATGCACGAGGACCTTGGCATCGCCGGTGAGCATCTGGCGAAGTTCAACGTAGAACGATCGGAGCCATGCGTCGATGTCATCGGCGCCGGTGAGGGGCCGATGGAGGTAGGGAAGGTTCAACTCCTCGTAGCTGTGAAGGTTGTGGGGTGCGCCAATGATGGAAATGACCTTGGCGAAATTGTTCTCGCGCAGCCAGATGATCTCTTCCTGACGGCGTACACGTCGATGGTTGACGCCGTAACCACCCGGCCGTTCGCAAACGGCCAAGCGATCCTTGATGATCCAGGTGAAGTTCCTTGGCTGGATCCCGAGGGCCCATTTCCCGCGCAATTTCGGTGGCATTACTGCAACCTTAGACGTTGGCGACTGCGAATCACCCGTCTGCCGCCGCCGATTTCGCACCCGGGATGTGCCCCGCGAGCCACTTCGAGTACACGATCGACCGTTGCAGCGTCGGGCGGATACGGATTGGCCAGCCACCGCCGAATGGCTCGGCGCGCCAAGGGCAATGGAGCGGCCGCAAGTTGCGGAGCATCACAAACATCGATCGCTTCGGCCAACATTTGGAGCAGATCTTCGTCGTCGGCGATCAGACGGGTCTCGCGTGCGATGAGTGCGGCAACGTCGCGTTCGGCGATGTTGTTCATCAGGGGAAGTAGCTCATTGCGTACGCGGTTGCGCCTGAAGCGAGGATCTTGATTCGACGGATCGACGGCAAATTCGATTTCGAGAGTGATGCAAAGGTTGTGCGTTTCACTTCTGCGAATGGCCAGAAGCGGTTTTGCGTACGACCAGCGCATTCCGCTGAGTCCATCGATTGACGCACCGCGCATCAAATTGAGCAAGACGGTTTCGGCTTGGTCGTCGGCTGTGTGGCCGGTGAGAACTCCGGGTGGAAGCAAAGCGAGTCGTGCGGCTCGCGCCCGTGCCTCGAGGTTCGGGCCGTCGGCCAGATCGGCGCGAAGTGGCACGAATGATGCGTGAAGTTCGCCGCACAACTCTTCGACGAGTTTTCCCTCATCAGCGGATTCAGGACGCAGACCGTGGTCAACGTGATACGCGGTGACATTCAAAGATGCGGCGCAGGCGAGCACGAGCATCGCCATGGAATCGGGTCCACCTGAGACCGCGAGATCGACCTTTGTTCCGGCTGGGGGAAAATTCGTGCGTGTCAGAAGATCGCGGAGCAGTTTGCCCGAGGCTCCGTCGTGGAGAAGCGGATCGAACCTGCTCGTGCGCGACGTCATTTAGCGCTTGCGACGCCCTGGGTAGCGCGAACCGCTGACCTTTGTGACGTAGCCGACAACGACGGAAAGGAGTGCGCCCCCACTTGCGAGGGCCAATACGACACCGATCCACCAGTGCCAGGGGTTAGCTGCGATCATGCTCACCATCGTAGCGAAACGTGGGTGTCACGGTTCGAAGGTATGTGCAACTTCGTCAATCGCAGCCACGAAACGACCCATGAGTGCCTCGAGATCAACGAGCTCTTCCGGGCTGAACGAACTGAGAATATGACCCATTGCCTTGAAGCGGCGCTCGCTGATGATGGCATGGCGTTTACGACCGGCCGGCGTGACGCTGACCGTGACGACGCGTCCATCGGTGGGCAGTGCGCTGCGCTTTGCAAGGTCGAGCTTTTCGAGTCGCTGAATTGCCCGCGTTGCGGTTGAAGGATCGACATGCAACGCATCGGCAAGGTCGCCCATGCGCCAACTGTCGCGTTCGACGAGCAGATCGAGCGTGTCGACTTGACCAGGGTCAAGGGCAGATTCGCCTTCGCCGAACAACTTGTCGCGGATCGCGGACCCGGCCGCTCCGCGTCGCAATTCACGCCATGAAAAGGCGATGCTCGCGACGACGTCGATGTCGGGAACAGAAGGCATGGTGCCCGCAGAATCGGCAACGATGGACGATTCGGGCAAGCGGTTGGGGGTGCTGCTCACATGAAGAACGCTAGCGAATGAAACCCATGTTGCGCAGTTCGAACAACGTGATTTGTCACCCATTCATCGCTAATCTCCGAGTCGAAGGGAGAAACATGTTTCGTCACCGGACTTTTCGTACCAACAAGAGGGTTACCGCGCGGTTTGCGATTGCCGTTGCTGCGCTCACGATGATCGGCATCTCGGCGAATGATGTGTCAGCCAGTGCGCCATTGCCTGCCGGCGCAGGTGATTTCGTACCAACCGTCGATTTCGGATCCGCACTCAAGGATCTCGTTTCTCTTTCGAGCACCCCTTGCAAGGTTGCGCAGAGCAATGTCAGCGCGCTGCCCACAGGCGACACTCTCACGCTTCCCGCAACCGACTTGATGAAAGCTCTTGCAATCGGGAATGCGGTGAAAGCCAAAAGTGATTCGCTCATCAACCTGTCGTGCAGCGCGGGGTTGACGCTTGCCGGTTCGGAAAAGGCGATCAGCGGAACGATCACCAACGCGACTCTTGGGCTGTCGGGAACGTTCGCTCTCAAGTGTCAGTTCAAGCAAGACCTCAAAGTTGAAGCCGAAATGAGTCTCGGCATGGCGTTGGCGTCGGGCGTCACTGTGAACGTGAAGAGCGGAGATTCCACGATTCCGATGACGTGCGCAATGTCGGCGTCACTCAGCGACGGAACGTCGATGTCCGGAGTGATCGATGGGCAGTCAAAGGTCGGCACGCTGAATTCCGACGCATGTACAGGTGATACGCAGCGTTCATGTGTTCCGCTTGCGATTTCCGCAACGGTGACCATCACGTCGACATCCGGCAAACTCGCCGGCTACGTCGGTACGGGAACATACGACCTCAAGCCGTCGTTCACCTTGCCGAGTTTGAACGACAATCTCGGCCAGTTTCTTTCGTTGCTCGGCAAGTCGTCGGTGCGCGCGAGTCGTTTCACCCCGCGGGCGGTATCGAACGATGGCGCAATGAAGATCAACTTCGCACCTGGGGCCGCACGCACCGAGATCGTTTACCCCGTGATTTCCGCGTCGGGAACGTCAACACTCGGATTCGGATCGGCGTTCGCAGTCACCGGACCCCGATCGACGAATTGCACATTTGCCCTCGTGAAAGGCAAGAAGACGTACACCTTCGCGAAGGTGAAGTCGGGCGCCGATGGTGCGACACCCACGAAGACTCTGACAGGCCCTCAATACAACGCAATCAAGAAGCAACTGGTTGCAAAGGCCGGTAGTGCATTGAAGATGACGGTTGCCTGCGGAACGGCAAAGGCAAGTCAGACGGTGACGTTGGGCTGATCGTCAGCGCATGATCACGGCGTCGGGACCCCACGGGGTCACTTCGCCGGGTTCCTGGAAACGATCGGGTAGTTCCTCGATCATGTTCAGGGTTGCCGCGAATCGTCCGATGCCGACGAAGAGTGCAACGTTGAAACCGAGCTCGACGATTTCGGCTTCGGTGAAGTGTTCCTTCAACTTGTCGTAGAACGCGTCGTCGATTGCCAGGTGATTCGTGGCAAAGAGTTCACCGAACCGGATGGCCAACAACTCGCGCTCGTCGAGGCCGTCGGCTTCCATCGGCTTTTCGAGCGAACAAACGAGGTCTTCGTTGAGTCCGTCAGCGAGAGCATCGGGATAGCGGATCGCCATGCAACTGCGACACTGGTTGTGAAACGCAACGCGCAAACGTACGAGTTCGATGAGTCGGGGCGGAAGCGTGCGGTGGATCTTCAGCGATGCGGCGAAGGCCGACATACCCTTGGTCATTTCCGGTGCGTGGGCGAAGATGCGCGTGAGGCCGAGTTCGAGAGGAGTCTTCTCGTCGGCGCGGGTCATCTTGCGGATGTCTTCGGGCAATTCTTCGACAGAGAGCTTGCGGAGTCGCGTCATGCCCGAAACCTTAGGGGAAAAATCAGATCGTCAATTCACCCGGGCGCAAAGCTCAGTTCTCGGCGAAAAATGACGCGATTGCCTCGACCTGGGTGGCGAGTGTGTCGCGCCACGTCTCGCGGAAGCCGGCGGGGGACTCGGCGGCGATCGACTCGAGATAGTCGAGCACGATCTGCGGAATATCCGGCATGGTGGGTACCAGCTCCATGTACAGCGAAAAGTCACTGCA
>JBEBAF010000166.1:0-10796 GCA_041159045.1 Actinomycetota bacterium | reverse complement strand
CGCGCCGTTCGTCATTGATCAAGTCTTGCTGAAATTTCGCACCGTGTGGAGAGTCGAAGCCCGGTTGTCACCGTTACTTCAAGAAACCCTCGTAGTTGCGCAGCATGAGCTGGCTGTCGATCTGGCGCATGAGTTCGAGAGCCACACCGACCGCGATGAGCACGGTGGTGCCGGCAAACGGGAATGACTGAACGTCACCGATCCACAGAATGACGTACGGCAGGATCGCGATGAACGCCACGAACAATGCGCCCGGCAACGTGATGCGGTTCACGGTTTTTGCGAAGAATCGTTCGGTTTGCGGGCCGGGGCGAATGCCCGGGATGAATCCGCCCTGCTTGCGCAACTGATCGGCCTGACGTACGGGGTCGAAAGCGATCGAGTTGTAGAAGTAAGCAAACGCAACGATGAGCAGGAAGAACACCGAGATGTACAGCATGTTCTGGCTGTTGATGAGGTAATCGTTCACGAAGCCGGCGATCGAACCGCGCCAGCCTTCGGCACTACCCAACATGTTCGATGCGAGAACGGGCAGCAAGAGAATCGACGACGCAAAGATGATCGGAACGACGCCTGCCTGGTTGACCTTCAACGGAATGTAGGTGCTTTGCCCGCCGTACATACGACGGCCAACCACCCGCTTGGCGAACTGCACCGGGATGCGACGCTGTCCGAGTTCGACACGCACGACCGCGAAGAGAATGCCAACCGACACCGCAACGAGAAGTGCGAATACGATGAACTTCTTGCTCTGCAGAATCGAGTAGTAGCTGTACGGCAAACCGCTGACGACCGACGCGAAGATCATCATCGACATGCCGTTGCCGATGCCACGCTGGCTGATGAGTTCACCGAGCCACATGAGGAACGCCGTGCCGGCGACGAGTGTGGGGATCACGAGCAACGCGCGTGGCATGAACGGATCGAGCAACACGACGTCGGGAGCCTTGTTCGCCGCACCGAAGAATGCCGATCCACGACCCTGTCCGAAAATGAAGGTGAGACCGGCACCCTGCAACGTGGCGATGCCAATGGCCACATAACGGGTCCACTGGGTGATCTTGCGCTGGCCGACTGCGCCTTCGTTCTGCCATTCCTCGAGCTTCGGGATCACCACCGTGAGCACCTGCATGATGATGCTCGCCGTGATGTACGGCATGATGCCGAGAGCGAAGATCGAGAACGAGCCGAAGGCTCCACCCGAGAAGAGGTTGAGGAAGCCGAGGGCACCCTGCGACTTCGCTGCTTCGCGGAGCTGGCGCACGGCCGCCCCATCGACACCGGGCACGCGCAACGAGACACCGAATCGGTAGACGATGATCATCCCGACCGTGAAGAAGATCTTGTTGCGGAGATCGGTGACCTTGAAGATGTTCTTCAGGTTCGAAAGCACTGAGGTGCTCCTTTTCGCCGGCGTGGCTTGAGACGGAAGATTTAGCGGTTGGTGAACTGGTTGCCCTTGGCGGGCGGACGCACACCTTTGAAGGTGGGCGGAAGAATCGTGACAGATCCGCCCGCAGCCGTGATGGCAGCTTCGGCCGCCTTCGACACGGCGTGTGCGCTGACCTTCACCGAACGGGTGATTTGGCCACGAGCCAGCACCTTGATCGGCTTGCCTTTGCGGGCAACTCCGCGGGCAACGAGCACCTCGGGGGTGACTTCGGCCTCGGACAGTTCATTGATGGAGTCGAGGTTGACGGCGCAGTACTCGACGCGGAAGGGGTTGTTGAATCCCTTCAACTTCGGCACGCGCTGCTTCAACGGCATCTGTCCACCTTCGAAACCACGTGCGACCGTGTTGCGGGCGTACTGACCCTTGGTACCGCGACCGGCGGTCTTGCCGCCCTTACCGCCGATACCGCGGCCGACGCGCTTGCGACGCTTGGTGGATCCGGGTGCCGGTGCGAGTTCATCGACGCGCATGATCAGCTCTCCTTGACTTCGATGAGGTGTGGAACGCGCGCGATCATGCCGCGGATTTCCGGGCGGTCGGGCAACGTATTGGTGTCGCCGATCTTGTTCAGACCGAGCGCACGCAGCGTGCCGCGCGACTTCGGCTTGTTGCCGATCTTCGAGCGAACGAGCGTGACGGTGATTGTTTTGTCAGCCATGGTTAGTGAGCGCCTCCCGACTTCTTGCGCTCGTTGTACGCGCGCAACATGCCCTTCGGAACGAACTCTTCGGCGGCGAGACCACGACGTGCGGCGACAACATCGGGGCGCTGCAGCGACTGCAGACCCTGAATGGTTGCGCGGGCAACGTTGATGGCGTTTGCCGAACCAAGTGACTTGGCGAGAACGTCGTGGATGCCGGCCTCTTCGAGAATGAGGCGTGCTGCACCCCCTGCGATGACTCCGGTACCGGGTGTCGCGGGCTTCAAGAGCACGCGACCTGCACCGACTTCGCCGATGACGGGGTGGGTAATGGTCGAACCAGCGAGGGCGACTTCGAAGAGATTCTTCTTCGCCTCTTCGGTTCCCTTCTGGATGGCGAGCGGAACTTCCTTCGCCTTGCCGTAACCGAGACCGACCTTGCCGTTGCCGTCACCGACGACGACGAGAGCGGTGAACGAGAAACGACGACCACCCTTGACCACCTTGGCGACGCGGTTGATGGTGATGACGCGCGATTCGCGCAGACCACCGGGCTCGCCCGCGACGGGAGCGTTTGCTGTGACGTTGCTCATTAGAACTCCAACCCTGCTTCACGAGCGGCTTCGGCAACCGCTGCGACGCGACCGTGGTAGAGGTATCCACCACGGTCGTACACGACCTTGCTGATTCCGGCTGCCTTGGCGCGCTGCGCCACGACCTGGCCGACCTTGGTTGCTGCGGCCACGGTTGAACCGTTGCCCGAACCGCGCACGTCGGCTTCGGTTGTTGACGCCGATGCGATGGTACGACCTGCATCGTCGTCGATGACCTGAACCGTGATGTGCTTGTTGCTGCGGTGAACTGCGAGACGCGGGCGCGCGGCCGTGCCGTGCACCTTCTTGCGGACGCGACGATGACGGCGCAGACGCGATGAGCGACGCTGTTGTGCGAAAGATGCCATGGTTCGCTCTCCTTACTTCTTTCCTGCTTTGCCGGCCTTGCGGATGATGCGCTCGTTGAGGTAGCGCACGCCCTTGCCCTTGTACGGCTCGGGCTTACGGATCGAGCGGATGTTGGCGGCAACCTGGCCGACAACTTCCTTGTCGATTCCCTTGACAATGATGCGCGTCGGCTGTGGCACCTCGAAGGTGATGCCGTCGGGCGCATCGATCATGACGGGGTGCGAGAAACCCAGCGACAGGCGGAGCTTGTTCGGACCCTGTGCTTCGGCGCGGTAACCAACGCCGACGATGTCGAGTTCTTTTGCGAAACCGTCGGTGACGCCCTGGACCATGTTCGCCACGAGTGTGCGAGTGAGGCCATGCAGCGAACGGTTGTCGCGCTCGTCGTTCGGGCGCTCGACGAGAAGAGTTGCCTCGTCTTTGCGCACGGTGATTTCACCCGGAATGACGCGCGAGAGCGTGCCCTTCGGGCCCTTCACCGTGATTGCACCGTTGGCGATGTTGACATCGACACCGGAGGGAACGGCGATTGGTGACTTTCCAATGCGGGACATGTGATTTTTCCTCTCGTCACCAAACGAAGCAGAGCACTTCGCCGCCGACCTTGCGCTTGCGCGCTTCACGGTCGGTCATGAGCCCCTGGCTGGTGGACAGAACTGCGACACCGAGGCCACCCTGAACGCGGGGGACCGAAGTGGCGTTGCGATACACGCGCAGGCCGGGCGTCGACACGCGGGTGAGACCCGAGATCGTGCGATGGCGGTCTGCCGAATACTTGAGCTTGATGGTGAGCACTTCACCCGGGCCCTTCGTGGCGGGGGCAACCGAGAAGTCCTCGATGTAACCCTCGGCCTTGAGGACCGCGGCGAGTGCGCGCTTTTGCTTGGACGACGGCATCTTCACGTCATCGTGCATCGCCGTGTTGGCGTTGCGGATGCGTGTGAGCATGTCGGCGATGGGGTCAGTCATCATGTCAGTACCTCACCAACTCGCCTTTGTCACGCCCGGAACCTCGCCTTGGTGCACCAGCTCGCGCAGGCACAGACGGCAGAGGCCGAACTTCCGGAACACTGCACGTGCACGACCACAACGCTTGCAGCGCGTGTACGCACGAACCTTGAACTTGGGCTTGGCGTTCGCCTTGTTGATCAACGATTTCTTTGCCATTTTTCCTGTGCCCTCTTACTTCTTGCCCTTGGCGCCCGGACCACCGGGTCCACGACGACGGACGACCTTCTTCGGCTTGGAACCAGCTTCCTTGCCGCGCTTGAACGGGAAACCGAACGCATCGAGCAATGCCTTGCCGGCTTCGTCGGTGTTTGCGGTGGTGACAATGGTGATGTCCATTCCTTGCGGTGTATCAACCTTGTCGTATTCGATTTCGGGGAACATCGTCTGTTCCGAAAGACCGAAGGTGTAGTTGCCGCGACCGTCCCACGACCACGCGGGAAGACCGCGGAAGTCACGAATACGCGGGATCGCAACGGCGACCAAACGATCGAAGAACTCCCACATGCGGTCGCCGCGCAGCGTGACCTTGCAACCGATTGCTTGGTTCTCGCGCAGCTTGAACGATGCGATCGAGGTCTTCGACTTCGTGATGATCGGCTTCTGGCCGGTGATCGCTGTGAGGTCGGCAACGGCACTGTCGAGCAGCGACGGCTGCTGCGTTGCCCTGCCGACGCCCATGTTGACGACGATCTTTTCGAGTTTCGGAATCTGCATCACGTTCTCCACGCCGAGTTGGGCGCGCAGTGCTTCGCGGATTTCGGTTTCGTACTTTGTCTTGAGACGCGGTGCTGCAGTTGCAGTAGCCATCAGATCTCCTCGCCGGTGGACTTTGCGACGCGCACCTTCGTGCCGTCGGCCTTGGTCTTGTAGCCAACTCGCGTGGGCTTGCCCTTGTGGACGAGCATCACGTTCGAAGCATCGACGGGAACTTCCTTGTCGATGATTCCGCCCTGCTGATTTGCCTGGCGCGGCTTGGTGTGGCGCTTGGCGATGTTGAGTCCGCCGATGAGCACCTTGTTTTCCTTGGGCAGCACGGCCTGGATTTCGCCTTGCTCGCCCTTGTTCTTACCTGCGATCACCACAACGGTGTCGCCCTTCTTGAGCTTCATTTAGAGCACCTCCGGAGCGAGCGAGATGATTCGCATGAACTTCTTGTCGCGAAGTTCACGACCGACCGGCCCGAAGATACGGGTGCCGCGTGGCGTGAGGTCTTCCTTGATGAGAACGGCTGCGTTCTCGTCGAAGCGGATGTAGCTGCCGTCGGGACGACGCTTTTCCTTCTTCGTACGCACGACGACGCAACGAACGACTTCGCCCTTCTTCACGGCAGCGCCGGGGATGGCGTCTTTCACCGTTGCGATGAACACGTCGCCGATCGATGCATAACGGCGACGCGTGCCACCGAGCACCTTGATGACGAGTACCTCGCGTGCGCCGCTGTTGTCGGCCACGCGAAGACGGGATTCCTGCTGAATCATTTGGCACGCTCCACGACTTCGACGACGCGCCAACGCTTGTTCTTCGACATCGGGCGCGTTTCCATGACACGCACGCGGTCGCCAATTTGTACGTCATTGGCTTCGTCGTGCGCATAGAGCTTCTTCGTGCGGAGCACGAACTTTGCGTACTTCGGGTGACGCACACGCTCGACGACGGCGATGACTGCGGTCTTGTCCATCTTGTTGGACACGACGACGCCTTCACGCACCTTGCGGGCGTTGCGCTCTTCGACGGTTGCTTCGGTCATTGTGATCCCTTACTTCCCTGCTCCGGCGGCAGCGATTTCGCGCTGACGGATGAGCATGTTGAGACGCGCGATTTGGCGACGCACCTTCTTCAGTTCGCTGGTCTTGTCGAGCTGGCCTGTTGCGTGACGGAAGCGGAGGTTGAGTGCCTCTTGCTTGGTCGCGCGCAGCTCGGCGACGAGCGCCGGAAGGTCGAGGTCGCGAAGGTCGTTCAGGTTCTTTGCCATGACTAGATCGCCTCCTCGCGAGTGATGATGCGTGCCTTGATGGGGAGCTTCTGCACGGCGCGGGCAAGTGCCTCGCGTGCGGTTTGCTCGCTGGGGTAGGACAGTTCGAAGAGAACGCGACCGGGCTTGACGACGGCTACCCAAAATTCCGGGTTGCCCTTGCCCGAACCCATGCGGGTTTCGGCCGGCTTCTTCGTGACGGGCTTGTCGGGGAACACGTTGATCCAGACCTTGCCACCGCGCTTGATGTGGCGGGTCATGGCGATACGAGCTGCTTCGATCTGACGTGCAGTCAGCCAGCCCGGCTCGAGCGCCTGGATTCCGTATTCACCGAATGCGAGTTCGGTTGCACCCTTGGAATAACCATTGGTGCGACCGCGCTGCTGCTTGCGGTGCTTGACCTTGCGAGGCATCAACATGATTGATCAGTCCTCCGACCCGCGGAAATGCGGTGTCTCGTGGGCGTCGTGGATGCGACGCTCGATGTCTTCTTCCTCTGCCAACAAGCGCTCGAACTCGGGGTCGGCTTCCTTGATGAGCGGAGCAACTTCTGCTTCGGCCTCGGCAGGCTTCGGGCCTGCACTGGACACGACCTTGCGTCCAACCTGCGACTGACCCGAAGTTTCACCAACGGCCATTGCAGCTTCGCGCGAGATCTTGTCGTCGGTCTGTGCCTTGTACGGAAGGATGTCGCCCTTGTACAGCCACACCTTGACGCCGATACGACCCGACGATGTGCGGGCTTCGCGGAATCCGTAGTCGATGTCGGCGCGCAGCGTGTGCAGCGGAACGCGACCTTCGCGGTACCACTCGGTGCGGCTCATTTCCGCGCCGCCAAGACGACCGGAACACTGAATACGAATGCCGAGCGCACCGTTCTTCTGTGCGTTCTGCACCGCGCGCTTCATTGCACGGCGGAATGCGATGCGGTTCACCAACTGGTCGGCAACACCCTGAGCAACAAGAGCCGCGTCGAGTTCAGCGGTCTTGATCTCGACGATGTTGAGCTGCACCTTCTGGTTGCCGGTGATGCGGGTGAGACCTGCGCGTAGTTCGTCGGCCTTTGCACCCTTACGACCGATGACGATTCCGGGGCGTGCGGTGTGCACGTCGATGCGCAACTTGTCGCGCGTGCGCTCGACTTCGATGCGCGAAACGGCGCCGTCGGACAATGCGCCCATCAGGTACTCGCGAATCTTCCAGTCTTCGGTGAGGTAATCCTTGTATTCGCGGGTGCTGAACCAGCGGCTCTTCCAGTCGGTGGTGACACCAAGACGGAACCCGTACGGATTGACTTTCTGACCCATCAGTTCTCCTCGCCGTTCGTCTCGGCGGTTGCGGTGGACTCTGCTTCGGTTGCTTCGCTGGTTGCGGGAGCGGTGTCTTCCTTCGCGGCAGCTGCACGCTGACGGCTGCGCTCGACGCGGGCGCGACGAGCGGCCGTTGCCGGAGCAACGCCCTTGTTGGCGTTCTTTGCCTGCAGAACTGCAAGACGCGTTTCGTTCAACGGCGCAACGACAACAGTGATGTGGCAGGTGCGCTTGTTGATGCGTCCTGCACGACCACGTGCACGCGGCTTGAAGCGCTTGAGCGTCGGACCCTCGTCGGCGAAGCATGCCTTCACGTACAACGTTTCAGGATCGAGTTCATCGTTGTTCTGTGCGTTGGCAACCGCCGAAGCGAGAACCTTGCGGATGACGTGTGCTGCTTCACGCGTGGTGAACTGCAGAATTTCATCGGCGGACTGAACGTCTTTGTCGCGGATGAGATCGAGAATCGGACGCGCCTTCGAGGCCGACATGCGCACCCAGCGGGCGACGGCCTTGGTGCCGGTCTTTTCACCGGCGACGAAGGAGTGTTCGTTGAGCTTCGGACCGGTCATTACTTGCCCTTCACATTCTTTTCCTGGCCGGAGTGGAACTTGAAGGTACGCGTCGGTGCGAATTCACCGAGCTTGTGACCAACCATGGACTCCGAGATGTACACCGGAACGTGCTTGCGACCATCGTGGATGGCGATCGTGTGACCGACCATGTCGGGGATGACAGTCGAACGACGCGACCAGGTCTTGATGACCTTGCGATCGGTATCGGCGTTCGCTGCATCGACCTTCTTCAACAGATGGTCGTCGACGAATGCGCCCTTCTTGAGGCTGCGTGACATGGTGATTACCTCCGACCCTTGCCGCTACGACGGCGACGAACGAGCAGTTTCTGCGATGCCTTGTTGGTGTTACGTGTGCGCTTTTCGGGCTTGCCCCACGGCGACACGGCCGGACGACCACCCGAGGTCTTGCCTTCGCCACCACCGAGCGGGTGGTCGACGGGGTTCATTGCAACACCGCGGCTTTGCGGGCGAACGCCCTTCCAACGGTTACGACCGGCCTTACCGATCTTGACGAGTTCGTGTTCTGCGTTGCCGACTTCGCCAACGGTTGCGCGGCAATCGATGAGAACGCGACGCATTTCGGTTGACGGCATACGCAAGGTGGCGAACTCGCCTTCCTTGGCGACCAGCTGAACGGCCATACCGGCCGAACGACCGATCTTGCCGCCCTGGCCGGGGCGCAGTTCAACGTTGTGCACGGTGGTACCGACGGGCATGTAGCGCAACGGAAGTGCGTTGCCCGGCTTGATGTCGGCGCCGTGACCCGACGACACGCGGTCGCCGACTTCGAGACCCTTCGGAGCGAGGATGTATGCCTTCTCGCCGTCCATGTAGTGGAGCAGAGCGATGCGACACGTGCGGTTCGGGTCGTATTCGATTGCGACAACCTTGGCTTCGACACCATCTTTGTTGCGCTTGAAATCGATGACGCGGTACTGACGCTTGTGCCCACCGCCGCGGTGACGCGAGGTCTTGCGACCGTACGAGTTGCGACCACCCGAGCGGGGGCGCGGCGCGAGGAGTGTCTTTTCCGGAGTCGACTTCGTGACTTCCGAGAAGTCAGAGACGGTCTGGAAACGACGACCCGCGCTTGTGGGCTTCCGTTTGCGAATTGCCATGACGTGGTTCCTTGATCTTCCTGGCTCAGCTCTCGAACAACGGGATCTCGTTGCCGGCTGCGAGTGTGACGATGGCGCGCTTGGTGTCTTTGCGGGAACCCAAGCGGTTCGAACCGCGCGTGCGGCGAACCTTGCCCTTGCGATTGAGCGTGTTGACCTTTGCAACCTTGACACCCCAGATCGCCTCGACGGCGTCGTGAATTTCAGGCTTGCTTGCGGCGGGCGCAACTTCGAAGGTGTAGACGCCCTGCTCGATGAGTGCGTACGACTTCTCGGAAACGATCGGCTTCAGAATGATGTCGCGGGGATCTTTCATCACTCGCCATCCTTTGCGGTGGGAAGGGTCGACTTGGTGAAGACGATCCACTCGTTGCACAACACGTCGTACGCGTTGAGCTCGGCCACTTGAATGACCTGTGCATCGTGGAGATTGCGGAACGACTTGTCGACGTTTGCATCGTTCGGACCAACGACAACGAGCACCGAACCGGATACGCCGAGAGCCTTGAGTGCAGTTGTTGCGGCCTTGGTGCTGGGTGTGGTGAAAGCCCAGTCGTCGACGACGACGAGGCGACCTTCGTTGACGCGATCGGACAGTGCCGATGCGAGAGCGAGCTTCACCATTTTCTTCGGTGTGCGCTGGCCGTACTTGCGTGGCTTCGGTCCGAGTGCAACTGCACCACCGCTGTAGTGCGGAGCGCGCGTCGAACCCTGACGTGCGCCGCCGGTGCCCTTCTGCTTGAACGGCTTCTTGCCACCACCGGAAACTTCGGAACGGGTCTTCGTGCTTTGTGTTCCCGCACGACGGTGCGCGAGCTGCGCAGTGACGACTTGGTGCATCACCGGCACGTTCGGCTGAACACCAAACACCGAATCAATGAGATCAACGTTGCCGGAATCTTTGCCGGCGGGAGTCTTGACGGTTACTGACGGCATGACTTCACTTCGCCTTCACTGCGTTGCGGACGATGACAACACCACCGTTGGGGCCGGGCACGGAACCCTTCACCAACAGAAGTCCACGCTCGAGGTCGGCTTGCACGACTTCAAGATTCAACGTGGTGACTTGCTCGTGGCCCATGTGGCCCGCCATGCGCAGACCCTTGAACACGCGACCGGGGAATGAACACGAGCCGATCGAACCGGGTGCGCGGTGGTGCTTGTGGTTACCGTGGCTTGCGCCCTGACCACCGAAGTTGTGACGCTTCATGCCACCTGCGAAGCCCTTACCGCGGCTGATTGCAGTGACGTCGACACGCTCGCCTGCAGCGAGAGTTTCCACGGTGATCTCTTGACCAACTTCGAAACCATCGACGCTGTCGAGACGAAGCTCGACAACTCGACGACCGGGCGTGACGCCGGCCTTGTCGAAGTGTCCGGCCTCGGCCTTGTTCAGCTTCTTTGCTTCCTTGTGGCCGTAGGTGACCTGAACCGCGCTGTAGCCATCGCGCTCACCGGTTTTCACCTGGACAATGCGCGCTGGTTCAACGCGCAGCACGGTGACGGGAATGACGCGCTGGTCGTCGCCCCACACCTGTGTCATGCCGACCTTTTCGCCGACGATCGCTTTTTGTGCCATAACGGCAACCCTTTTTCTCGAAGTGTTGACTTGTCTTATTCACGCAAATGCTCCGTGCGGCACGGCCGACGGAGCACTGAGTTCGGTTGTGCCGTGAGGTACCCGTTGCCGGGCGCACACGGACGTCGATTGGACGCTTCCCTAGGGGCGGACCCCCGTTGGGCAGGTGGCAAA
>JBEBAF010000165.1:0-4810 GCA_041159045.1 Actinomycetota bacterium | reverse complement strand
GCGGATGATCTCGTCGAGATCTGCGCGGTCGACGAGCGCATCGAGATTGGTCGTCATTGGGAAGCAGACTAGGTGCCGTCAGACGAGCGGCCATGGAACCCTGCGGCCCGACGGGTCGTAGGGAAGTACGCCGGCCTCGAGCAGCCAGTTGGCACGCTCGCGAATTGCATCGTTCTCATCGTCGGTCAACAACGCAGCGACCCGCAGGGGCACCGTTGCTGCGATCGATTCAAGAGCCGCCCGGTGGCGGGGCGTGAGATTCTCCGTAGCGAAATCCCAGATGACCGTGCGCAGTTTGAAATCGGCCGAGAAGCAGACGCCGTGGTCGATTCCCCACACATGGTCGCCTGCATCGACGAGCACATGGCCACCCTTGCGGTCGGTGTTGTTGGCAACGATGTCGAACACGGCCATCGTTTTCAGTTGCTCGTGAAGCTCCTCGCGGTTCTCGAACATCGTGAAGTAGTGGACGTTCGGATTGGCCTCAACGAACCACTGCATCGAACCTTCGCCCATGGGGCCATCGCGCAGAACGGTGGGCGGAACGAGGTCGAAACCCATCGCTTCGGACAATTCGAACGCGGCAACTTCGCGTCGGTGGAGTCCGGGCTCGAAATCCCAGAGAGGGCGTTCGCCGCGCAGTGGCTTGTAGATCGCTTGCGTCGCGCCGTGTTCGTTTTCAACCTTGACGAGAAAGGTGGCGTTGCTGCTCCACGGCATTCGACCGATCACTTCAACGGCACCGTCGCGCAGAAGGGCGATCGGATCGTCGGCGTCGACTAGTTCATTCGCGGACATGGATGTCCGTCGGGATCGATCGGATAGCCGCACCAGCGGCAGTTCGGGCGCCCTGCCGAGACCACGTCGTCGGCGTGATCGCAGAACGCGAGCGCTTGGCCGCGGGTGATCAGGCCCCGCACACGACCGGCGACGATGTCGCGGTCGGGTTCATCGTTTTCGTCGAGCGGCACCATTTCGTCGAGCTGGATCACGACGCGATCGAGTTCGCGGTCGTACGCGACGCCGATTGGGCCGACGGTGAAGTCGAAGGCTCCTTCATCGCTTCCGTTGACGGGAAGGATGTCGAGCGAATCGGGAAGTGGCATGTCATCGACTGGAAGGTCTTCGAGCAACTCACGCACGAAATGTGCAATCGCAGCGACCTGTTGCTTCTCGCATTTGAGGGTGATGACTTCGCCCTCGCCGCGTACTTGGATGAGAAACACGCGTTGCCCGGGTCGGCCGAGTGCCGCAGTGGTGAAGGCATCGGGGGTGTCGAAGTCGCGGTACGTGGTCATGACGGCCTCAGATCGGCGAGAGATCCACCGGTTGAGTTGACGGTGAGAACCACGGGCGCGGCACTTCCGTACGCAAGCGCACTGACCGAACACGTGCTGACAACGATGCGCTGGAAGAGGTCGAGGTGGGTTCCCATGGCGTGGGCGAGGGCCGCCTTGATGGGGTCGGCGTGTGAGAAGCAGGCAACCACACCGCCCGGGTGGCGTGCCCGAATCGCATCGAGGGCTGTGGTGATGCGGACCTGCATTTCCGTGAATGATTCACCGTTCGGAAAACGGAAGGTGCTGGGAGCACGCTGCACCGTTGACCATTCGGGCTTCTTCATGAGGTCGGCGAGTTTTGCTCCGGTCCAGTCACCGAAGTCGCATTCGATGAGACCTTTGTCGATTGTGACCTTCTGCTTGAGAGCACGGGCGAGCGGTGCAGCGGTTTCACGTGTGCGTTCGAGGGGCGATGCATAGATGGCATCGACGCGAGGGAACTCGGCGAGACGCTTGGCGACGTCTTCCGCTTGTTGGCGACCGACGTCGCTGAGGTGCAGCCCCTTTGCACGCCCGGGCAGTGATTGGCCGGTTGTCGGTGTTTGTCCGTGGCGCACGAGGAGGATCGTGGTCGCCTGCGGATGCTTGGGCTTCGTCGCGCGTGCCATCGGTTCCGAAACTAACGGGTGGTGCCGTACTGTGTGCACGTGGGCGCACGGAAATCCGACTCGTTGGATCGTTTGGCGACGGATGTGCACAAGTGCAGGGCATGCGATCGCCTCGTCGAGTGGCGTGAAAAGGTCGCCGTCGAGAAGCGGGCGTCGTTCCGCGACGATGATTATTGGGGTCGTGGCGTGTCGGGTTTCGGCGACCCCACAGCGCGATTGTTGGTGCTCGGTCTGGCGCCGGCGGCCCACGGCGCGAACCGCACGGGCCGGGTGTTCACGGGTGATCGCAGCGGAGATTGGTTGTATCGCGCGATGCACAAGGCGGGCTTCGCGAATCAGCCGAGGTCGGTGCATCGCGACGACGGTTTGGAGTTGCAAGGCGCGTGGGTGACAGCCGCAGTGAAATGCGCGCCGCCCGGCAATGCGCCCCTACCCGAAGAGCGCGTGGCGTGTCGTCCGTTCCTCGAACGTGAGCTCGCATTGCTCGATGAATTGCGTGTCGTCGTGTGTTTGGGCAACTTCGCGTACCAAGCGGCAACCGAATACTTCGGTATTCGCCCTCGTCCGAAGTTCGGCCACGGTGTCGAGGTTCAACACGATGAACTGACGCTGATCTGTTCGTTCCATCCGAGTCAACAGAACACGTTCACAGGGAAGCTCACCGAGCCGATGATCGACGCGGTGTTCGCCCGCGCTAAAGAATTGGCGGGTTGAACGCGGCACGCAACAGGCTTGCCGACATCGACAGCGCCGCCTTTCCGTCGTCGACGAAGTCGGCGAGCGAGAGGAACCCGTGGAACTGTCCTGAAAAGCGGACGTGCGAAACGGGCACACCCACCGCAGCGAGTTTCGCGGCATACGCGTCGCCTTCATCGCGCAGCGGGTCGAATTCTGCCGTGATGACGCAAGCGGGCGGCGCTGCCGCAAGGTTGGTGTCGGATTCGAACAACGGTGACAGCCGAGGATCGGTCAGTGAAATGTCGGTACCCGTCACGTAGTGATCAACGAACCACTTCATTGCGGCGTGAGTGAGGAACGGGCCGTCCTTGTTCTCTTGATGGCTCGGATGTTGCAGGCGACAGTCGGTGACCGGATAGATGAGCAATTGGTAGACGGTCGGAATGGTCTGCATGTTCGCGATTGCCGCAGCGAGGTTTCCGCCGGCGGAGTCGCCACCTATGGCGATACGCGTCGGGTCGATGCCGATCGCAGCAGCGTTGTCGTGTGCCCACTTCGTTGCAGTGACGCAATCGACGAGTGGAGCGGGAAAAGGATTCTCGGGTGCAAGTCGGTAATCAACCGACAGCACGGCACACGGAGTTTGCATGCACAATGCGCGGCAGATGCTGTCGTGCGATTCGACGCTACCGAGCACCCAACCTCCGCCGTGGTAGTAGACGAGCAACGGAAGATTCGGGTCGTCGTTGGGCTTGTAGAGGCGTGCAGGAACGCCACTGGCATCGAGATCGACCATCTTGTGAATCGGCACGGTTGACGGTGCCTGCATCGACGCGCGTTGTTGGCGCGCGTTTTCCGGTGTGTCCTGGTCGAGCGGCGCGTAGCCCAATCCGTCGACGAAATCGTTGATGAACTTGGCCTGTGGATGCAGTGGCATGAACGCAAGTTAGTGCGTTGCCACGACCCGTCAGTGCGCCGGTGCGGCGTCGGCCTTCTTCTTCGGCGGCGGCACACCGACGGACGGTGCTCCATCGGCCCACTCGGGCCAACGGCGACGGCTGACGATCGAAAGAGTCCGCAGAAGCTTCATTGCGACTTCGTCTTCCTGTGCGGGTCGCGCGATGATGACGCCGTCTTTGATCATGCGGTTGATGACTTCCTCACCCAACGGCGTGCGCACGATGGTGAGAGTCCAGTCGTTGTCTTTGCCGATGCCGCCCGTGGAAATGTCGGCGTGCTCGGCTGCGAAGTCGGGGCAGTGCTTGCAGCCCGTGCGGGTCCACTGGTGACATTCCTTCAGGTCGATCTCGTGGTACGAGCCGTCCTTCATCCAGATCTGGAAGACGCCCTTGATGTTCATCTTCACCATGTCTTGTTTCTTCAGGCCGTACTTGGCCTCGAAGAGCTCGGGAAAGATGGCATCGTCGAAGGTTTTCGAACACAGCAGGCCGATGTTGAAGAGGAACGGCTTGCTGACCTTTCCGGCCTTGCGATCCCACATGACGGGCGGCGACGAGGTTTGGCAGCCCATGCCAACGAGAGCAAGCTTCGACAGACCGGCTTCCTTCGCATCGCGCAACGCCAGAAGGTTCGCGCAGTAGGTGTAGCGACTGCCTGCGGTGGCGATCACTTCTTCTTTGGTGCGCACGAGCTGGGGCTTCGCCTTCCAAGCGTCGTCGTCTTCGACGCCGCTGACCAACGCACCCTCGATGTAGTTGTTGTCGAGAAGCCATGCGAGCATCGCCGTGACGAAGCCGCCGTCCTGGCCCTTTTCATGCTGCTCGGGGTCGGCTGCACGGGTGAGCAGCAGCTGGCGCCAGATGCCGGCCATCTCGTCGGGATTACGCACGCGACCAAAGAGGTGATTGTCGGCTTCGGGTTCCCACTGGCGGAAACGAGGACATGCGCGGGTGCAAGTTGTGCAGCCGCCACCC
Organism: Actinomycetota bacterium; assembly: GCA_041159045.1. Taxonomy (GTDB): domain Bacteria; phylum Actinomycetota; class Acidimicrobiia; order Acidimicrobiales; family Ilumatobacteraceae; genus F1-20-MAGs119. The sequence continues at coordinate 250 of JBEBAF010000165.1, read as the reverse complement.
TCGCCGAAACCGTGGACGCAGTTGTCGAGGCCAAGTTCTTCTTCGAGGTGGAACGGCTTGTACTTGCCTTCGACGTGTTCGTAGCCGATGACATCGTGCGGGCAGGTGACGACGCAACCCGCGCAACCGGTGCACAGCCCGGTGTTGATGACTTCGTTGTAGAGCTCGCGCCACTGGGCAGTCCAGCGTGACGCCGCTGCCGGGGCCGTATCGGTCATGGTCATGGTGCGACTCTAGTGAGCCTGCCCTC
>JBEBAF010000164.1:0-7731 GCA_041159045.1 Actinomycetota bacterium | reverse complement strand
GATGATGGCCACCTTGTCGCGGATTCCATGACTTGCCATGTTCGCTCCTTACCTATGGCTACGCCCGGACGGGCTTCGCCTTCCAGAAATAATTGTGAATGCCGTCGACTGTGTAGAGACGACGGAATGACATTTCGACGCGATCGCCGATCTTCACGGCTGCCGGGTCGACGTCGGTGAGTTCGCACTGGAAGCGGCCGCCCCCGTCGAAGTCGATGACCGCGGCGACAACCGGTGGGCTCATGCTGAACGCCAAACGGTCGACCGTGTACGTGGCGATGGTTGCCTGCACATCGGCCATACGCACCATTTCCATCTGATCGATACTGCCCGACTTCATGCTGACGCGTGCGGGCGGAAGGTACACGAAACCGCTTTCGTCGCGACTGCCATACAGGCCGTACTTCCATGCCTGCGTACGCAAGCTGGGCGGACCGGCAGGGCGATCGGGTTCGGGGCGACGCGGTGGTTCGCGGTGAAGGAATCCGCGCCACGTGAGGAATTGGTTGTACGACAGATCGGTGCGACCTGCTTCGATCTGCGCACGCACGGTGAGCGACTTCTCTTGCCGCGCGCGATAAGCGGTGATCGCGTCGGTGACGCGCAGCAACCACACGTTCACTCCGTCGGCGAGAAGAACAACAGCGATGACCTGGCCGGGCTCGGCACGATCGAGAACGTCGGCAAGGGCGACGCCCCACTGTGCAGTTCCGGCGTTGCCGATCGATACGGACAGATCATCGGCAACCGCCTCGGCGCTGACGCCACATGCCTTCACCGCAGCTTTCACCGCACGCGTGTGCAAGCCGGAGAAAATCGCGTGATGAATGTCGCCAGGCGCAAGATTCGCCGCCTTCAGCGCATCGCCAAATGCGTTGTCGACGAGCGGTGCGTACGCATACTCGCCGAAACGCTCTTCCCACTGCTTGCTCGCCTTGTCACCGGGTGCACGCCAGCGGTCGGTGAATTCTGCGGTCGATCCGGCTCCACCGAGGAACTCTGCGATCACTCCGTCGTTGCCGAAACACAGTGCAACGGCTGCATCGCCGCCAGACGATTCGTCGGCACCACCGGGCAAGCCGGTGCGAATGTCGCTGAGCACGGCCATCGCGTTTCCGCTTGCTGCACCCATCGTTGCCGCAACGCCACTCCGCACCGAACCGATGGTGTCGAATGCACCAACAGAACCGGGAAGGCTGAGTGCGGCATGAACGATGTTCGCGTTGGTTTTGTCGAGGTACGCAGGTTCGGTGGTGGCGAACCACAACGACGACGGCACGTAGTTCTGGTCGGCGTTGCGCAGAGCGATGCGCGAGGCTTCGACAGCCATCGACGTGGTGTCTTCGTCATAACTTGCCACCGCGCGTGCACCCTTGCCGCCGCCCGTGCCGAGCGCAGCCCCGATGGTTCCGCGCTGAAGTCTCCAATATGGGACGTAAGCCCCGTACGCAACGATTCCCGCCATGGGCCGACAATAACCGACCCGACCGCTGCCGCTATCAGGTGTAGTAGGGGTTTTCGCCCGAGGTGTGATCGGTGAGGTCGCGCACCTTCACGACACCGGGCACCTTTTCGATGAGCGTGGTCTGAACGCCTTCGAGCATGGTCATGCGGCTCATCGAACAACCGTGGCAACCACCACCCATGGTGAGGTAGGCGACGCCTTCGCCGTCGTGGCCAACGAACGAGACGAAGCCACCGTGCGCCGCAAGGGCGGGATTCACTTCGCTGCTGAGAATGTCTTGGATCGACGAAGCAAGCGCGTCGTCGGCGATGAGGCCCTCGACTGCAGCCGCGAGAGGCTTGTTCGGATTACGGATGATGAGACCCTGCGTGTCGTTGTAGTCGAGGATCGAACCGCTGAGAAGATCGATGCTGTTGGCCGGAACGATGATCTTCAGACCATCGACGGTGCGCACCTCATCGGTGAACGCAGCCTGGGTGACGATTTCGAACGACAGGTCGTAACGAAAGTCCTCGCCGGGTCCGCTGACGATTTCGACGCGCAAACCGAGGCGATCGGTTTCGGGTTCGAGGTCGCGGAGTTCTTTCAACTTCACGTTCGCCGCCTCGGTGATTTCCACGATGAGATTGTCGGCGGTGAGTCCCCCCTCGGCGAAGGGGCTGGTTGGGCTGTCTGTTCCCGCGAATGGACTGGGGGGTGTCGTCACGTTGCTCAGGCTATCGGCGGGTTCAGTAGCTCGAGATGACTCCGCCGCCGTCACATTCGACACGTTGACCGGTCACGTAGCCCGCCCCGGCGCTGCAGAACCACAGCACCACCTCGGCGACGTCGTTCGGTTGGCAAACGCGGCCGAATGGGGATTTCGCGTCGAGCTCACGAAGGTCTTCCATCTCGCGCTTGCCGTGCATCGCCCGCGCCAGGCGGACTCCCATGTCGGTTTCCACCAGCCCCGGCGCGGCGACATTGACGTGGATGCCGTTGTGCCGTTCTTCCTTCGCCAATGTGAACGCCAGCGCCTCCATTGCTGCCTTGCCCATGTTGTAGGGCGCGCCGTTTCCCGAAAAATGCGAGGTGGCGACCGATGAAACGAAAACGATGTCGCCACGCCGGCGCGTGCGCATCGACGGCAAGACCGCAGCCGACAGTTGGTGCGCCCCGATGGCGTGAACCGCGAGAAGTTTTTCCACCTCGGCGGCATCGGTATCGGCAACCGCCCGACCACGCGATGCGATACCCGCGTTGTTCACGAGAATGTCGATGAAACCGAAATCGGCGACGATCTGCTCAACCATGGCGCGCGATGCCGCATAGTCGGCAACCGACGCTTGGTAGCAACGGGCGATCCCACCCGATTCAACGATTGCCGCACGAACGGCTTCGGCCTCTTCGGCTCCGCGCGAGTAGTTGATCGCGATCTTCGCCCCTTCGGCAGCAAGCCGCATACTGATACCGGCACCGATACCGCGACCACCACCCGAAACAAGCGCCACACGACCGTCGAGAAGACCCATGTGTGCCAACATAATCCCGTGCAAGAAGGCAGCAAGAAGGCAATCTTCGCGGCGTTCTTCGCCAACCTCGGAATCGCCATTGCCAAGTTCATCGGATTCCTCCTCACCTCATCGGCGTCGCTCTTGGCCGAGGCAGCCCACTCACTGGCCGACACCGGCAACCAGGGCTTGTTGCTGATGGGAAGTCGGCGGTCGCAACGCGGACCAAACAATCAGCGGTCGTTCGGCCACGGACGCGAGCGTTACTTCTGGGCCTTCGTCGTTGCTCTCGTTCTCTTCAGCATGGGTGGCCTCTTTGCACTGTACGAAGGCATCCAGAAGTTGATTCACCCACACGAGACCGAAAGTTTCGGCATTGCCATCGCAATCCTCGTCGTTGCGATCGCGCTCGAGAGTTTCTCGCTCGCCACCGCGGTGAAAGAGGCGCGACACATCAAAGCGCCGAACGTGTCGTGGTGGCGATTCATCCGCACGGCCAAGCAGCCCGAGCTTCCCGTCGTGCTTCTCGAGGACGTCGGTGCCGAAGCGGGGTTGCTCTTCGCGCTTGGTGGCGTGGTGGTGGGGCACCTCACCCACAATCCACGATGGGATGCCGTTGGTTCGGTTGCGATCGGCGCGCTGCTGGTCGTGATCGCCATCATCCTCGCCACCGAAATGAAGAGCCTCCTCGTCGGCGAATCGGCATCGCCCGACGATCAGCAACTGATCCTCACCGTGATGATGCAGCACCCCGCCGTCACCACCGTCATCCACATGCGCACCGAACACCTCAGCCCCGACGAGGTACTTCTGGCGGCGAAGGTTGAATTCGATCGCGACCTCGACATGACCGAACTCTCGGCTGCCATCGACAGCGTCGAAGCGGCCGTGCGCACCACATATCCGCGGGCCAAGTTCATCTTCATCGAGCCCGACATCGCACACGCCTGATTCCGGCGGTAGCGTCGCACTCACAACACACGGGGAGCTCGTCGGAACGTCGGGCTGAGAGGGTGGCCGCCGCCACCGACCCGAAAACCTGATCCGGGTAATGCCGGCGGAGGGATTCGATGGAAAGCAACAAGCGGGCAATCGTCATCACGGGTGGTTCTCTTGTCGAAGCCATCACCTCCGACGATTTGGGTCGGTTCGACGTTCTGATCGCCGCGGATTCGGGTGTCGACGCGGCCCACGGTCTGGGGCTCGACCCGGATGTCGTCGTCGGCGACTTCGATTCGGTCACCCAAGCCGCGCTTGATTACGCCCGGCGTGCGGGCGCGATGGTCATTCCTGCTTCGCGCGACAAGGATTTCACCGACACGGAACTCGCCATCGACCACGCGGCATCACTCGGCGCTTCGCACATCACCGTCGTCAGTTCGGGCGGTGGTCGCCTCGATCACACGCAGGGCATGGTGTGTTCTCTCGCGAATCCCGCCCTCAGGAACATCGAGGTCGATGCCATCATCGGCATCGCCCACCTCTCGGTATTGCACGGTGGCGACACGCGGCACATCCCGCGTCGTGGTTCCGAGATCCTCGCACTGCATGCGATGCACGGACCCGCAGAGGGCATCGTCACCAACGGCCTTCGCTGGAATCTGAACGACGAAACATTGCAGCCGTGGAGCAGCCGCGGCGTGAGCAATCAAATGACCACGGCGGTCGCCGAGATCTTCCTTCGCTCCGGCGTACTCGCGGTCATCCAACCACTCGCCTACGACTTCCCGCGTCACACGAAACGAATGAACGGAGTGTTCGAATGAAAATCAGAAACCTTGTGGCGCCGATCACGGTCGGCACGCTCACCCTTTCATTGCTCACGTGCTGCGGCGGTTCGTCGAATGGCGAGCCGAAGTCGGTCACGCTCCTCGCCTACGACTCGTTCACTCCCTCGAAGGGCATCTTCGATGAGTTCACGAAAGACACGGGCATCACGGTCAACGTGATCACCGGTGGCGACGCGGGCGAACTTGTCGCAAAGGCGGTGTTGACCGCAGGCAACCCCGAAGGCGACGTGCTGTGGGGCGTTGACAACACGTTGATGTCGCGCGCGATCGATGGTGACGTGTTCACAAAGTACGTGTCGACGAACACCGATGACCTTGACGCGAACGCCAAGGATCTGGTCGTCGACGATCTGTTGACTCCCGTCGACACCGGTGACGTGTGCGTGAACTACGACAAGGCGTGGTTCTCCGAACGCAATATCGAACCACCCACGAATCTCGCCGATCTCGCCAAACCCGAATACAAGGATCTGCTCGTCACTCAGAATCCCGAAACGTCGTCGCCCGGTCTCGCGTTCATGCTGGCGACCATCGCCGAATTCGGAGCCGACGGCTGGCAGGAATACTGGACATCACTGCGCACGAACGGAGTGAAGATCGTCGACGGCTGGACCGAGGCGTACACGGCCGAGTTCTCCGGGTCGAGCGGCAAGGGCACTCGCCCCCTCGTTGTGAGCTACGCGTCGAGCCCGCCCGCCGAGGTGGTGTACTCCGATCCGCCGGTGACGGAACCGCCGACCGCCGTCATTGATTCGACCTGTTTCCATCAGGTCGAGTTCGCGGGGGTTCTCCGCGGATCGAAGAACAAGAAAGCCGCCGAGAAGCTCGTCGACTACCTGACGGGGCAGACGTTCCAGGCCGACCTTCCGTTGACGTTGTTCGTGAACCCCGCGAACACCACGGTCGAACTGCCGAAAGTGTTCACCGACTTCGCAGCCAAACCCGCGAAGTCACTCGAGTTGGCGCCCGCTGACATCGAAACCAATCGGACCCGGTGGTTGACCGAATGGAAGGCAGCGGCCATCGGGTGAGTCGCTACAGGAGCTTTGCCCGCGCATTGCTGCTCGCGCCCATTGCATTCGTGGGTGTGTTCGTTGTCGTGCCCACGCTCGTCGCGTTGCGCCACGGCTTCGACATCACCGAAATAGCGACGAACGATTCCTTGCGCCGCGTGGTGTGGTTCACCTTCTGGCAGGCGGCTCTCTGCACGCTCCTCACCATCACGATCGGAATACCCATTGCCTCGCTGGTCTCGCGACGTGAATTCCGCGGCCGACGCGGACTGCGCGCCCTCACCTTGGTGCCGTTCGTTCTTCCAACAATCGTTGTCGGCCTCGCATTTCGCGCGTTGTTTCCCGGGGAAATGCGAACGGGACTTCTTCCTCTCGTTGTCGCGCACGTCTTTCTGAACGTGGCCGTGGTCGTGCGCGTGGTCGGGGCACGGTGGGAGATGCAACCGTTCGGATTCGAAGAAGCCGCCGCGACACTCGGTGCACGCCCGATCGTTCGTTTTGCCACCGTCACGTGGCCAATGTTGCGCGGTGCGGTCATGGCCGCAGGCGGCCTGGTCTTCATGTACTGCTTCACCACGTTCGGTGCGGCGCGCGTACTGGCGGGCCCAACGCACCCCACCACCGAGACCGAGATCTACAGATTGGCGGTGCTGACCGGCGATGTGCGTTCTGCGGCCGTTCTTGCCGTCGCACAGATCATGATCGTCGGCGTGGTTCTCGCTCTCACATCAGGACGCCGGGCACACGGTGTTGCGTCCGCCGCCCCACGACCGCTTCGGCACGCCGCAGTTAGCACGCGTTACGTCGTCGTCTCGAGTGCCATCGCATGCGCCACCCTGTTCGCGCTTCCACTCGTTGGGCTGGCCACAAGATCACTACGCGTCGGCGACAGGTACTCATTGAGAGGCTGGAAGGAAGCGCTCCACAGCACCACGACATCGGCCGACATCGTGGGTGCCGTCGAGTCTTCGCTGCGTGTGGCAGCGTTTGCCACGCTGATTGCAACCGTTGTCGGCTTCGCCTTGTCCTTCGCACGAGTTCACGGTCGCGGTGCCACCACTTCCGGGGTCGCATTGGTATGTGAAGCTCTTCCCGTCATCGTCTCGGCCGTTGTCGTCGGTCTCGGATTCATCCTCGCTTTCCGCAATGGACCCTTCGACTGGCGTGGTGCGTGGTGGCTGCTTCCCGTCGCGCACGCAGTGGTTGCACTCCCCTTGGTCGCCCGCACGATCACCTCGGCCATGCGCCAGATACCCGACGATCTGCGCAATGCTGCCGCGACACTTGGTACCTCGCCGTTGCGCACCCTGGTCAATGTTGATGTGGCACTGCTGCGTCGACCCATCGCAGCCGCTGCGTCGCTCGGTGCGCTCGTCTCACTCGGAGAATTCGGCGCGTCGAGTCTTCTCACGCGTCGCGGCTCGGAAACGCTCACAATGACACTCGGCCGACTTCTCGGTCGCCCCGGCGATGTCATGCAAACGCAGGCATTCGTGACCGCCACCGTGCTCGGGGTGCTGTGTCTTGTGCTCGTGTGGGCGGTTGATGCCCTGGCAGGAAAAGGTGTCACCCGATGAAGGGTCTGGACATTCACGACGTGTCGCTGTCGTACGACACGGTGCAGGTACTCGACCACGTCTCGCTTTCCGTTGACGACGGCCACATAGTTGCCGTGCTGGGGCCCAGCGGATCGGGCAAGTCGAGCCTGCTGCGCGTCATTGCCGGCCTCATTCCCACTGCCTCCGGCTCGGTCAGCGTGAAGGGCGTCGACGTGACATCGCTTCCAACTCACAAACGCGGCGTCGGCATGGTGTTCCAGAACAACCAACTGTTTCCGCATCTCAACGTCGAAGGGAACGTCGGCTACGGACTGCGGATTGCAGGAGTCAAGCGCAGCGTGATCGCCGAACGTGTTGCAGATCTGTTGTCGCTTGTCGGTCTGGACTCGCACGTGAAACGCGATGTTGCAACGC
>JBEBAF010000163.1:0-3949 GCA_041159045.1 Actinomycetota bacterium | reverse complement strand
TGCCGAGCTTCTTGCGCAGCGCTGCAACGTGGGCATCGAGCGTCTTCGTCGGGCCATACCACTCGGTGTCCCACACGTGTTCGAGGATGTCGTGTCGGCGATGAACGACATCGGGCTCGGCGGCCAAATACGCAAGTAAATCGAATTCTTTCGGCGTGAGAATCAATTCGACACCGTCGAGAGTGGCTTCGCGCGTCCGCTCGTTGACGTTGAGGTCACCGATTGCAATTGAACTGTCGACCGAAACGGTGTCCGCAATTCCGCCGCGGCGCAACACGGCGCGAATGCGGGCAATCAGTTCACGCATGCCGAACGGCTTCACGACGTAGTCATCAGCGCCGAGCTCGAGGCCGACAACCCGATCGAGTTCGTCGCTCCGCGCCGTGACAATGATGACCGGCACCTGCGATTTGGCTCTGATGTCGCGACACACATCCAAACCATCCATGTCGGGCAGACCGAGATCAAGAAGGACGAAGTCAAAACCTTCCGCGGCCAACGCTGCCTTGCCTGAATCGACGTGCATGACCTCGAATCCGGCGTCGCTGAGACCACGAGTGACGACCGCGGCGATCGACGGATCGTCTTCGACGAGCAGAACCTTCACGCCCTCCATTGTCGCCGACCGAACCCCGCGCGAACGGCTTGCCTGGGCGGAGTCGCAAATCTTGGACGTTTCTTGGATTTCCCTTGACCGATCTCTGGAAATCGGTTTTCTAGGTTGAACCCCATGAAAGCAGGACTCGCAACATCCCTCTCGATCGCCGGTGTACTCGCTACCGGCGGCGCGGCGCTCGTTCTCAACTCCTCGATCCTCGACACCGCATCAACGACGAAAGGCTCGCCCGCTCTCGCCACCGTCGTGGGCGTGAGCGACCAGGCGGGAATCACGAACCTCGGAAACGAAAATGCCGCCGGATCAGTGACCGCCAGTGGTCTTGCCGATGTTGTCAACGGCATCGAAGACCCGGTCTCGGTCGATCAGCCGGCTGCCGCCCTCACACCCGCGGTCGGTGCATCGGGCGCGGAAGATGACTCGCCGGCGGCTTCCGCAACCGCGACAACCGAAGCATCGAAGTCGATCAAGCAAAACAACGCGGCAGCTTCCGTGGAAGAGCCGACAACGACGATCGAACAACCGACACCGACAAACCCCTCGCCGACCATCACCGCTTCCCCGTCAACCACGACGGCAGCGCCGGTCGACAAACAATTCAAGGTCGACGGCGTCGCCACCATCACACTGACCGCGTCGGGTGGAAAACTTTCGGTGAAGAGCATCGACCTCGTTCCCGGCGCGGGTTACAAAGTCGGGAATCAGTACAGCCACGACGGCGACGACGTGCGCATCACCTTCACATCCGCGGCGCGCACGGTCGAATTCTCGGCGCGCGTCGTCAGGGGTCAGATCGTTGCCGCCATCGGAAATCCCCGCAACGGCAATCTCATGCCGCCGCCACCCGGCGACGGTGATCACGACGGCGATCACGACCATCATGGCGACGGCGATCACCAGGAAGACCATGAACGTGAGGGCGACGATGACTGAACAACGAATCCCACAACGTCGACGCACACGCCACGTCGCTCGCTCGGCCCGAATTCTCTCGACCGGTCTCTCGGCCACAGCCGTTCTCGGAATCACCGCCGCATTTGGCGCCGCCGAGAAGGCTCAGTCGGCGGGTGACTCCGTCTCCAACAGCGAAGCAGCCACGGCCGCACAATCGAACACGAGTGAAGCGGGTGCGCCCTCCGCACTCGCACCGCTCGGCACACCGGCGATTGCTGCCGCCGACCAAGTGAGCCAGTTCCCTTCACCCGACGGAACCGTGACGTTGCCGTTGACGCCGACCAATACCGCAAGCGGCTCCGTTCTGGCGCCGTCGAATCAAACCGCGGTCGTGGAGACTGCCCCCGCCGGGGCAGCCGTCGCGACGCCCGACACCGCCACGCCCACCACCATCGCTGCACCGACGTTGGACACCTCGGCCCCCGTGGTCACGTCGCCACCCGACACCACGCTCGCAACCGTGGCGCCGGTCGCACCGGCGGAGCCACCGACTCAGCTAACACTCCCGCCGGCTCCGAGTCGAGGATCCAGTGGCGGCTCTCACTGACACTCAGGTCGTCGTCGACGACACGTTCAGCGCAATGGGCAACACCGCCCATGTCGTCATCGTTGCCGATGACTTCGCGACGGCCGATCGCCTCGTGTCGAGTGCGCGCGAATGGACGGCGTCTCTTGAATCATCGTGGAGTCGATTCATCGCGTCGTCCGACATCTATCGACTGAACACCGCGGGCGGTCGCGCCGTTCGTATCTCGCCCGACACCGAGGTGCTCATCAGGCATCTGATCGCCGCACACGAAGTCACCGAAGGGTTGTTCAATCCGTTCGTGCTTCCGTCGTTGATCGCTGCCGGATACGGAACTTCCATGGCGGGCGACGGCGCGCCAAGTTGCTCCGTCGCCGCGCCGGTCGCGGCACCGTCACCACGTGACGTGCTGCTCGAGTCGGTCGACGGTGCAACGTGGTGCCGTTTGCTCGGCGGCGCAAGCCTCGATCCGGGCGGATTGGGAAAAGGCCTTGCCGCCGACATCATCGCCGAGCGCCTCGTTCTTGCCGGCGCCCGCGGGGCGCTCGTCAGCATCGGCGGTGACATTCGGTGCGTCGGCGCTTCTCCCGATCTCGACGGTTGGCGCATCGACATCGAGGTCTTGTCGCATCCGTCATTTGGCGAAGCAAGCATCGTGCTGCGTTCGGGTGCAATTGCTACTTCGTCGACTCACGCCAAGAGATGGCAGGGCGGCCATCACGTCATCGATCCAAAGACGCAGCGTCCTCTCGATGAACAACGCATTGGCGCCCTTCGCCAGGCAAGCGTGATCGCATCGAACGCTGTCTGGGCCGAGGTCTTTGCAACCGTCAGCCTCGTCGCCGGGAGTCCGCTCGCCGGCGCGATGATCGAATCTCGCGGTCTGGCCGCTCGATTCGAAACCACCGGTGGCCAACCGATCACTACACCGAACTTCGCGGCGTTCAACTCGTCAAGCCAGGCCTCAGAAACCTTCGAAAGGAGCGCGGCGCAATGAGCAACCATTTCTGGTGGTACCTCTCACGTGCGTCCGGCACCGTTGCGTGGGTGCTCGTTCTCGTTACGTGCGCGTGGGGAATCCTTCTCGCCACTCGCCTCTTCCGTGGATGGGATCGACCGGCGTGGCTTCTCGATCTGCATCGTTGGCTCGGCTCTTTGTTGCTTGCGTCCACTGTTTTGCACGTGTTTTCGCTGATCGGCGACAACTACACGCACTTCACGATGAAAAGTATTTTCATCCCATTCGCATCTGAATGGCATCCACGCGACGTGGCACTGGGCGTGCTGTCGATGTACATGATCGTCGCAGTGCAAATCACCTCGTGGGCCATGAAGAAACTCCCCAAGCGTGTCTGGCGCGGTATTCACATGCTCAGCTACGTCGCGTTCGTCATGGTCACGTGGCACGCAATCACGGCCGGCACCGATGCGTCGTCACGCTGGTACGGCGCGTTGACCGTCGCCATGGTTGCCCTCGCATGCGCTTTCGGCACCGCCCGACTGATTACCCTCAAATCGTCCGCCCCGCGGCAACTGATCTCGAACAAGAGAAATACGACATCAGAAACAGAGAAAGAAGAATCACCCAGTGTTCTCGCTTGACAACATCGGCGGCGTTCCGGCGCACCCGCTCCTCGTCCATATTCCGGTCGTCCTGATCCCGGTTGCGCTCATACTCGCCGTCGCCGCTTTCTGGCCACGCATCCGAAAGCCGATGATCGTGGCCGCAGCGTGCGCCGCAGCCATCGGCGGAATTGGCGTTCTACTTGCAGCCGGATCCGGCGAAAGTCTCGAGGGTGGCGTTCGTTCGCAGGTCGACAAACAGTTGTTGCACGATCACACCGAGAAGGGCG
>JBEBAF010000162.1:0-2762 GCA_041159045.1 Actinomycetota bacterium | reverse complement strand
TGCGCGTTCGGCAATTGCACGCGCACTTGGCTCGCCGACGCCTTCGAGCAGTAGCTCGTGCAGTGCGTCGATAATTGCCGTGCGCGTTCGTTCGCTGCGCGCGTTGCGTCCGTCAAGCCGTACGGGCGATGAAGTCATTGGTGATCGCAGCGAGTTCCTCGCCCTTGTCTTCCTGAATGAAGTGTCCACCACCGGCGATGGTGGTGTGCGGTTGACCGGCTGCGCCGGGAATGAGCTTCTGGAAGTAGCGATCGGATCCGGCGGTGATGGGGTCGCTGTCACCGAATGCAGTGAGGAATGGTCTCGTCCACGTCGTGAGAACTTCCCATGCTTGGCGGTTCGGTACGGCCGACGGATCATCGGGAGAAGCGGGAACGAGCGTGGGGAAGATGCGCGCACCGGCCTTGTACGAGTCGTCGGGATACGGCGCGTCGTATGCGGCGACGTTGTGTGCACCGATCGGACGTGAAGCGGATCCGCCTTGGACGATGTTGCCGACGTTGAAGTCGGGTGTCGTTTGGCTGTACTCGCGCCACGCACGGAACGCAGCACCCGGATCACGATCGCCCGTTGGCAGGAACGTGTTGGCGGTGACGACGCGCGCAAACCGATCGGGGAATGCCGCAACGAGCCGGAGTCCGATGAGGCCGCCCCAGTCTTGGCACACGAGCGTGAGATTCGTGAGGTCGTTTGCAACCAACCAGTCGGACATCCACGCGACGTGGCGTTCGTAGGTGTAGTCGGTCATGGCGGCGGGCTTGTCACTTCGGCCGAATCCCACGAGGTCGGGCGCAACAACGCGATGGCCCGCTGCGACGAACACCGGAATCATCTTGCGGTAGAGGTACGACCACGATGGTTCGCCGTGCATGCACAGCACCGTCTCTCTCGCATCGGCTGATCCTTCGTCGATGTGGTGTACGCGAAGGGTCTTGCCGTCACCCGCTGCGATGTCGGTGTAGCGCGGCGCGTAGGGCCATTCAGAAAGTGCGGCGAATCGGTCGTCGGGAGTGCGCAGGATGTCCATGACTCCGACGGTAAGAAATTTGCACCAAAAGTGCAAATTGATGGGATCAGCGGTGCCGGAGAAAGGGGTTGCGACGGCGCGGTCGACATGGCAGACTGCCCCCGTGACTTACGGCATCGCTCCCACCATTGAGGTAGTAGTAGTTCCGTAGGCGCGCGTCCCATATCACGTCCGCCTGGCTCCCTTCGGGGGGCCTTTTTTGTTGCCCGAATTTGGCGGTTTTTGCGAAATTTTTCGCGAAATCGCACCGAAAACCCGATCCAAACCAATTGAATTGACCAAATCCGCAAGGAGGACCCCATGAAAATCACCGGAGCCGAGGCGCTCATCAAAGCGCTTGAGATGGAGAAAGTCGACGTCATGTTCGGCTACCCGGGCGGCTGCATCCTCCCTGCGTACGACCCGCTGCTTCAGTCGCCGATTCGTCACATTCTCGTGCGCCACGAACAGGGCGCCGGCCACATGGCCGAGGGCTATGCCCACGTGACGGGTCGTCCCGGCGTTGCCATGGTCACCAGTGGCCCCGCGGCAACCAACCTCGTCACCCCGTTGTGCGATGCCTACATGGACTCCATCCCGATGGTGGCCATCACGGGTCAGGTTTCCACCACAGCCATCGGCACCGACGCGTTCCAGGAATGCGACACCGTCGGCATCACGCGCAGCATCACCAAGCACAACGAACTCGTCATGTCGGCCGAAGATCTGCCCCTCGCGGTGCGTCAGGCGTTCCACATCGCAACCACGGGTCGCCCCGGGCCGGTTTTGCTCGACCTGCCAAAAGACGTGTTGCAGAACACCATGACCTGGCATTGGCCGTCCGACGACGAAGTCGCCGACAGCCTTCCCGGGTACAAGCCGAACACCAAGGGTCACCCGCGGATGATCAAGGAAGCCGCCAAGCTCATGCTTGCTGCGCAGCGTCCGGTTCTCTACCTCGGCGGCGGCGTGTTGAAGGCGCGCGCTGCCGAATACGTGAAGCAGATCGCCGAACTGTTGAACATTCCCGTCGTCACCACGTTGATGGCGCGCGGCGCATTCCCCGACAGCCATCCGTTGAACCTCGGTATGCCGGGCATGCATGGCACCGCGGCGGCCATCACGGCGATGCAGAAGAGCGATCTCTTGATTGCACTCGGCGCGCGTTTCGACGACCGCGTCACCGGCAAGGTTGCAACGTTTGCTCCCGAGGCAAAAATCATTCACGTCGACATCGACCCCGCCGAACAGGGCAAGGTGCGCAAGCCCGATGTTCCGATCGTCGGCGACTGCCGTCAGGTCACCAAGGAAATGTTGAAGGCGTTGCAAGAACTTCTCGACGGTGGCGAAAAGCAGGCCGATGTTGGGCCATGGCGCAGCAAGGTTTCGGGTTGGCGCGAGCAGTTCCCCGTCACGTACGAACCGTCCGAACCGGGTGAGGCACTGAAGCCGCAGTACTGCCTCGAGCAGTTGCGCGACAACGCGCCTGAAGACACGATTCTTGTGTCGGGCGTCGGCCAGCACCAGATGTGGTCGAGTCAATACTGGAAGTTCGAAAAGCCGTACACCTGGGTGAACTCGGGTGGCCTCGGAACCATGGGCTTTTCGGTTCCCGCGGCAATCGGCGCGAAGGTTGGCTGCCCCGACAAAACCGTGTGGGCAATCGACGGCGACGGTTGTTTCCAGATGACCGCGCAAGAACTCATCACCGCGTCGCTCAGCAAGATTCCGATCAAGGTCGGCATTCTGAACAACT
>JBEBAF010000161.1:0-3269 GCA_041159045.1 Actinomycetota bacterium | reverse complement strand
CCCATTCAGCCGGCGAACCAACGCGACCTGCAGGCACGTGTCGTTGCCGGTGGCTTCGATCTCGGATTGGCTTTCGATGGTGATGCCGACCGCGTGTTCGTGGTCGACGAACGCGGCGCGGGTCTGTCGGGCAGCACCACCACGGCACTGCTGGCCGCCGCGATTCTGCGAACGAATCCCGGAGCAAAGATCATTCACAATCTCATTTGCTCACGTACCGTCACCGAGGTCGTTCGAGAATGTGGTGGCGAGTCCATCCGCTCGAAAGTTGGTCACAGTTACATCAAACAATTGATGGCCGAAACCGGCGCGGTGTTCGGCGGTGAGCACAGCGCGCATTACTACTTCCTCAACAACTATCGAGCCGACAGTGGGCTCATCGCCGCCATGTTCGTTCTTGCTGAATTGTCACGCGCGGGGAAGTCGTTGTCCGAGGTGCGCAGTCCGTTCGACCGGTACGCGGCCAGCGGTGAAATCAACACGCAGGTCGACGATCCACAGGCGGTGATCAACCGAGTCGCCGCATCGTTCGAAGGTCGTCCACAAGATCGTCTCGATGGGCTCACCGTCGATTGTGGCCCTTGGTGGTTCAACATTCGCGCCTCCAACACCGAACCACTGTTGCGCTTGAATCTCGAAGCGCCGACGCGGTCGGAATGCGACGAACACGTTGCCGAGTTGCTGGCGCTCATCACCGCGGCCTGAGCTTTCGCGGCTAACGTCAATTGCATGACGACGACGCTCGACCCGAAATTGCTGGAAATTCTGGCTTGTCCCGACGACAAGGGTCCGCTGTACTACCTGGCCGACGAAAACATCCTGTACAACCCGCGGCTGAAGCGTTCGTATGAAGTGCGCGAAGGGATTCCCGTCATGCTCGTCGACGAAGCGGTGGCGGTCTCCGATACGGAACACGCCCGTATCTCCGCGCGAATTTCGGGTGAGAACATCGCCCCAACGTTCGTCGCCGACTAGATTTTCTTCGTCGGGCTGACAGACCGGAGCCAGCAGGCCCCAGCCCGGGTCACTTCATTGATCCGTCCCGGATCCGGTTTGAAAGGTTCCCCCATGTCCAAGTTGTCGTCGACTCTCGACTACCGCGTTGCCGATTTGTCGCTCGCACCGTTCGGTCGCAAAGAAATTCACCTCGCCGAGCACGAGATGCCGGGCCTGCGGTCGCTGCGCAAAGAATTCGGTCAGTCAAAGCCGCTTGCGGGCTGTCGCATTTCCGGTTCGCTTCACATGACCATCCAGACTGCGGTACTCATTGAGACCCTGGTCGAACTCGGCGCGGAAGTTCGCTGGGCAAGTTGCAACATCTTCTCCACCCAAGACCACGCCGCAGCGGCCGTTGTCGTTGGACCGAACGGCACGGCCGAGAACCCGCAGGGTGTACCCGTGTTTGCATGGAAGGGCGAGACGCTCGAGGAATATTGGTGGTGCACCGAGCAAATGATGACGTGGCCCGATGGTGACGGCCCGAACATGATTCTCGACGACGGTGGCGACGCAACGTTGCTCGTT
This sequence comes from Actinomycetota bacterium, assembly GCA_041159045.1. GTDB lineage: Bacteria > Actinomycetota > Acidimicrobiia > Acidimicrobiales > Ilumatobacteraceae > F1-20-MAGs119. The sequence goes on along the minus strand of JBEBAF010000161.1, from coordinate 1,745 downwards.
CACAAGGGTGTCGAATACGAAGCAGCCGGCGAGGTGCCCGATCCGACCAGCGCGAGCAACCCCGAACTCGCAATCGTGCTCGGCCTCCTGCAGCGTTCGTTGAAGCACGATGGTCAAAAGTGGACCCGCATGGCCGCGGGAATCAAGGGCGTCACCGAAGAAACGACAACCGGCGTCAAGCGTCTCTACAAGATGGCCGAGCGCGGTGAACTGCTGTTCCCGGCGATCAACGTCAACGACAGTGTCACCAAGTCGAAGTTCGACAACCTCTACGGATGCCGTCACTCGTTGATCGACGCCATCAACCGCGCAACCGACGTCATGATCGCGGGCAAGATGGCCGTTGTCTGCGGATACGGCGACGTGGGCAAGGGATGTGCGCAGAGCCTTCGAGGCCAAGGTGCGCGAGTCGTCGTCACCGAAATCGACCCCATCAACGCTCTTCAGGCTGCGATGGAGGGATACCAGGTCGACACTCTCGAGTCGGTGGTCGGTTCCGCCGACATCTTCGTCACCGCCACCGGCAACGAAGCGATCATCACCGTTGATCACATGGCGAAAATGAAGCACAACGCGATCGTGTGCAACATCGGCCACTTCGACAATGAAATCGACATGCTCGGCCTGGCCCGCAGTGGTGCGACGCGCGATGAGCTGAAGGCCGGTACCGACCTTTGGACCTTCGCCGACGGTCATGCCGTCATCGTTCTGGCCGAGGGTCGTCTCGTGAACCTGGGTTGCGCCACCGGCCACCCCAGCTTCGTCATGAGCTGTTCGTTCTCGAACCAGGTGATCGCCCAGATCGAATTGTTCAACAACACCGCCAAATATCCCACCGGCGTGTACGTATTGCCGAAGCATCTCGATGAAAAGGTCGCTGCCGCTCACCTCGAGGCGCTCGGTGTCGTGCTGACGAAGTTGAACGACGAACAGGCCGACTACCTGGGCATCGACCCGCGCGGGCCGTTCAAGCCCGATCACTACCGCTACTGATACGTAGCGATCGGGCTCAGCCTTCGAGTGCTTCCCCCGTCGCCGTTACGGCGAGCGACGGGGGCATGCGCAACGCCCCGATGGCGATCTGGACCAGTGGTCCGATGCCGAATGCGAACACGAACGTGCCGAACCCGATGTGGCCGCCGAGGAACAGGCCGGTGACCATCACGACTATTTCCACGACGGTGCGCGCAAGTCGGATGCTGACGCCGAACCGTTTGTTCAGGCCGATCATCAAGCCATCACGGGGGCCCGATCCGAGTTCGGCACCGATGTACAGCCCCGATCCGAATGCGATGAAGATCATTCCCGCGGCGAGATAGGCAACACGCGCGACGATCAACCGAGAATCGGGAAGCACATCTTCCATGAGGTTCTCGACGAGGCCGATCTGTACGGCGTTCATGATGGTGCCGATTCCGGGCCGGATGCGTAACGGGATCCAGAGAAGCAGCAGCACGATTCCCACGAGGATGATCACGGTGCCGAGCTGAAGATCGGTGATTTTTGCAATGCCTTGGTGGAACACATCCCACGGCGGTACGCCGAGGTCGGAATGAACGAAGCAGGCGATGCCTGCGCCGAAACAGAAGAGTCCTGCCGCGCAGCGCGCAAGCCTCTCGACCGTGCGCTCGCGCAGTGGTCGGGGAGCTGTCACGGGCTTGTCGGATTCGGGCACGGAATGACCGTAGTGCCCACGGACGACACGAAAGTCACGTATTCCCTGATTGTGGTGTTGCGCACACATC
>JBEBAF010000160.1:0-4762 GCA_041159045.1 Actinomycetota bacterium | reverse complement strand
AAACCATCGGGTGCCACGCGCGCAACCACCATGTGGACACTGTTCGTGCCGACATCGATAGCTGCGATCACCGAGTTGCGATTTTTGGTCATGAATGGCGTCCGAATTGAAGGTTAATTCTGGTGTTTACCGACGATTGGATCGGCTGATCCCCCGACGACATCTGTACCGTTTCGGGGATGTCGTCGGTTTTTGTCAACCGCGAACTTAGTTGGCTCGACTTCAACGATCGTGTACTTCGACTTTCGCGCGAACCCTCGATTCCGATTCTCGAACGTCTCAAGTTCATCGCGATTTATTCGTCGAACCTCGACGAGTTTTTCCAGGTTCGCGTCGGCGCGCTTCACGACCAAGAAGAAGCTCGCGTCACCACGAAGAGCTTCGATGGTTTGACGGCTTCCGAGCAGCTCCGCCGGATTCGCGCCCGTTTGGTCACCCTGTCAACCGAACGCGATGAGGCTCTCCTGACGGCCCTCGAGGAATTGGGCAGAAACGGGGTCAAGGTTTGTCGCGAACGCGACCTCGAGGTTCGCCACAAAGAAACTCTCGACGACTACTTCGCCAAACAACTCCTTCCGATTCTCACGCCGCTGGCCGTTGACCCCACGCACCCGTTCCCGTACATCTCGGGCCTGGCGCTGAACATCGGTGTCTTCGTTCGCAACCCCGAATCGAACGATGTGCGCTTCGCCAGGGTGAAGGTCCCGAATGGAAGCCCGCGCTTCATCAAAGTCGACGAAAGCACCTACGTCACGGCTGAAAGCGTGATCCTGTCCCGCCTCGACCAGCTTTTTCCGGGCATGGACGTATCGACCGGGCACCTCTTCCGCGTCACCCGCAACACCGACCTCACGATCGACAACGAAGAGGCCGAAGATCTTCTCGATGCCGTCGAGATGGAACTCCGTCGGCGCCGATTCGGCAATGCCGTTCGGCTGGAAATCACACCAAGCATGCAGCCCGACATGCTCGATCTGTTGCTGCAGGAACTTGAACTCGATCCTCAAGATGTCTACGCCCACCAATCGCTCGTCGATGCCAGTTCCCTGTGGGAAATTCACGGCATCAACCGACCGGACCTCAAGGATGCGGGCTGGAATTCGGTGACCGCAGGACGACTCGCCGTTGCCGAATCACTCGGCGACGACATCTTCTCCGTCATCCGCCATCGCGCACTGCTGGTGCACCATCCGTACGAGTCGTTCACCACGTCAACCGAGGAATTCATCCGACAGGCCGCGGCCGACCCGTCGGTCCGTGCGATCAAGGCCACCTTGTACCGAACGAGTGCGAACAGCCCGATTGCCCGCAGTCTCATCGAGGCGGCGGAACGCGGCGTCCAAGTGGTGGCGCTCGTCGAACTGACCGCGCGATTCGACGAGCAAACGAACGTGCAATGGGCAAAACGGCTCGAGGCTGCCGGAGCCCACGTGGTGTACGGAGTGGTTGGCCTGAAGACCCACGCGAAATGCCTTCTCGTCGTCCGCGAAGAACAGGGCCGATTGGTGCGCTACGCGCACGTCGGAACCGGCAACTACAACTCCACGACGGCGAAGATCTACGAAGACATCGGCCTGTTCACGATCGATGAGACGATCACGCAGGACGTGGCGAACCTCTTCAACTTCCTCACCGGTTACAGCCGCTCGCCACACTTTGGCGAATTGGTCACCGCACCCACCGACCTCCGCGAGCGCATCGTCGAATTGATCCGCAACGAGGCACGGTACGGATCCGAAGGTCGCATTTCGATGAAGATGAATGCACTCGCCGATGCCGGCCTCATCGACGAAATTGTCCGTGCTGCCGAGGCAGGAGTTCAGATTCGCCTGTTGATCCGGGGAATTTGCTGCCTCGACGCCCAAGCGGCGGGCGGCGACATCCGCATCCGTTCGGTGCTGGGGCGATACCTCGAACACTCGAGGATCTACCGCTTCGCACACGGCGGCCCGGGCGACTCGCCGATTCATTACATCGGGTCGGCCGACATGATGACGCGCAACCTCGATTCACGGGTCGAAGTACTCGTTCCGATTCGTCACCCGAAGCATCAGTCGTGGCTCGACAAGTTGCTCGACACGATGTGGCGCGACGACGTGTGCAGTTTCGAACAGGGCGCCGCCGCGATGTGGGCCCGATCGGGCCCGGAGGACTTCACGTTCGAAAATGATGCCCAAGGACAATTCATGGCGTGGGCAACAGAGCTGCAACGGTCGCAGGGCCTACCCAGCGACTTCGACGTTGCCGACGACATTTCGGGTTCGATCCAGCGACCCGGGTCGCATCGCGTCGTCGACTGGCTACGCGACCAGTTCCATCGCGGCTGACGCCTACTTTGCAGTCGGCGCGCCCGGGACCGACAACACGGTCGTTTCCATGTTTTCGGGTTCACAACCCGAGATGATCAGCATCTTGCTGAAGCCGTGGAACAACGCAAGACCAATACCAAGTTCCGCGATTTCGGCCGGCGAGAATTCCGCACTCATCGCATCGCGCGTTGCTTCATCGGGCGGACCCTGGGCGCCGAGGAATGCATCGGCAAAGGCAATGGCGAGTTTCGATCGTTTGTCGAGCGACGACGTGTCGTAGTCATCGGTGATCTGATCGACTTCGCCTTCCGTCAGGTTTCGTTGCTCCACGACCGTGAAGCGAACATTGCGTCAATACCCGCAGTCGGTGATGCGCGCGTTGCGCACGCGGGCCGTTTCCTTCGTCGCGTGGTCGAGCACGCCACGATTCCAGAATTCCCCGTAAAGAGCAAAGAAGGCACTCGCGAGCGACGGCTGATGGGCAAGGATCGAACCAAAAACCGAACGTGCATTCGGATCAACGGGCTCGAGACGTGGAGTCGATGACATCAGGAAACCTTCTCGAGTTTGGCAAGCCCGTCGGACAACGCCATCCGAAACAGCATCGCGACGATTTCGGGTTCTCGGTAATGATTCTTCAGTCGAGCGAATTGTTCGTCGCTGACACCGTGTACGTCGATCACGAACTGTTCGGCAATTGCCGCAACTTCGGCTTCGGCGGCCGACAAGTCGCTCGGGACATGCGTCGTGCCGACCCTCAGGGTTGCCCGGATTACAGCGTCGATCAGGTCGGCCGTGCGACCGGGGCATTTGATGTTGACGTCATCGACGAGGGTTGCAAGGTATGGCTGAAGATACGGCTGCAGAGCCGCGACGTCGGTCGTCGAAATGTCGGTGATCCACGATGCTTCGCCCACGTTGCGGCCCCCCTGAATGCCGTATAGAAAAGCCTAGTGAGTTCAACCAACCCCGAAGCCCCGTCACGTACCGCCGCAGCCAGTGCATTGCATGCCTCGAAGCACTACGGAAAGGGTGACAGCGAAGTTCGTGCACTTGATGACGTCACCGTGGAATTTCACACGGGCGAATTCACGGCCATCATGGGCCCGAGCGGTTCGGGCAAGTCGACCCTCATGCACTGTCTCGCGGGGCTCGACAACCTCACCGCGGGAAATGTGTTCATAGGCGACATCGACCTGTCGACGCTCAATGAACGTCACCTCACCGAGCTGCGCCGGGAACAAGTGGGGTTCGTCTTCCAAGCGTTCAATCTCATTCCCACGCTCACCGCTGCCGAGAACATCTTGTTGCCTCTCGACCTCGGCGGACGCGACGCGGACGAAGAATGGGTCGGCAAGGTCATCGACGCCGTCGGGCTGCGTGATCGTTTGAAGCACAAGCCGGCCGAACTGTCGGGCGGACAACAGCAGCGTGTTGCGGTTGCGCGTGCACTCGCCAGCAAACCGAAGATCATCTTCGCCGACGAACCAACGGGCAACCTCGACAGCAAGTCGGGTTCCGACGTTCTCAACTTCATGCGTCGAGCGGTCACCGAGTTCGGCCAAACCATCGTGATGGTGACGCACGATCCGAACGCCGCGTCGTTCGCCGATCGCGTCATCTTCCTGGCCGACGGGAAGGTTGTCGACGAGATCAGCGAGCCAACCGCTGCATCCGTGATCGACCACATGAAGCGCTTGGCCTGATCTCGATGGCCTCACCCATCATTCGACTCACGTTGCGCGGCGTACTCGCCCGCAAATTCCGCGTGCTGCTCACCGGCTTCGCCATCATTCTCGGCGTCGCATTCGTATCGGGTGCATTCATCCTCACCGACAGTGTGAAGGGTTCGATCAACGGCCTTTTCACCGAATTGCAGGGCGACATCGACCTCGAAGTCCGCACGACAATTGCCTTCGGAGATGAAGCAACGGCGCAACGCGATCCGGTGCCGGCCTCCATCGCCGCGACGATCGCCAAAGTTCCCGGTGTCGAGCGCACCGAAGTGAACATCATCCGTCTTGCAACGATCATCAAGGCCGACGGAAAACCATTGCGCACCTCAGGTCCGGCGTTCGGAATTTCCTGGTACGGCACCGATGGCCTCGACGGACGTGTGGTGCTCGAAGGCCGCGAAGCACGGCGCGATGGCGAAGTCGCCATCGACAAGAAGTCGGCTTCACGCGCAGGTTTCTCGATCGGCGACTCGGTGCAGGTGGTCGGGCCCAATGGAAGTGGAAAATTCACACTCGTCGGGCTGACCGGCACCAAAACCACCGAAGGTGGCGGGGGCGCAAGCGTCGCTGCCTTCAACGTCGCAACCGCCAACTCATTCCTCGGAGCCAAGGATATGGCCGACTCGATATATGTCGGAGTTACGGCGGGCCAGTCGCTGTCGAAGGTACAGGAGGCAATCGACAATGCGCTGCACGCCGCGTACCCCGACGCCAAAT
>JBEBAF010000159.1:0-4189 GCA_041159045.1 Actinomycetota bacterium | reverse complement strand
GAGTTTCGGGCCCACCCGAAGCCTTCGGCTTTTCCTGAATCAGTGGCGCGACTCGTGCGTGAAGGCGATCGGGCAATCCGATGTGCAGTTCGACGCCGAGCGGCCCCGCGATCTCTTCGTTGACGAAACGGCCGATGTCGCGCCCGTCGACACGTCGGATGATCTCGCCGACGAGCCAACCGAACGTGAGGGCGTGGTATCCATGCGCCGTACCCGGAGTCCAACGTGGTTTGGTGTTTGCCAACGCCTTCGCGATGCGTACGTCGTCGAGAATCTCGGGAATCGAGAGCTGTTCGTCGATGGTGTAGAGGCCGGCCTGATGCGACACCAATTGAGCAACGGTGACATCACCCTTGCCGTGCTCGGCGAATTCCGGCCAATAGTGCGAAACCGCTTCGCCGTAGTTGACGAGGCCACGATCGACGCACATCGCCAAGGCGGTGGCGGCGATTCCCTTCGTCGTACTGAATACCACTTGCAGGCGGTCGTCGGTGTACGGCGCGGTTCGCTCGTCGTCGACCCACCCTGCGACGAGGTCCACGACAACTCGCCCGCGATGCACCACCGCGACGCTGCATCCGGTTTCACCGGTGGATGCAAAGTTGTCTTCAATCGCGCCACGCACGTTTTCCCATCCGGGCTCGCAAATGCCCGAGATGGGAACAGGACTCGATTGTCCGCTCATCTTCGATCAGATGCTGTCGACGATGTCGCGCAATGTTTCGATCTGACGCGCAGCGTCGGCGCCAACAGGGTTCACGCTGAGAACCGTGACTCCGGCTTCCTTGAACGCTGCAACACGCTCGGCGATCAAACCCTTCGGCCCCACCAGGTTGGTGAGTTCGAGCATTTCGGTCGGCACGTTCGCGGCTGCTTCTTCCTTCTTGCCGTCGAGATACAGATCCTGGATGATCTTGGCTTCGTCTTCGTAGCCGTAGGCGCGGCAGATGTCGTTGTAGAAGTTCTTGCCGCGTGCGCCCATGCCGCCGATGTACAGCGCGCTGTTCGGACGCACCATGTCGAGGATCTTCGCCTTCTTGTCGCCGACGTTGTCGTCGCCGATTGCGAGGATGCCGCCCGCGCTGATTTCGAGTTGACCGAGTTCGGGACTGCGCTTGGCAAGGCCGGCCTTCAACTGCTTGCCCCACACGCGATCGAACTTTTCGGGAACGAACATGATCGGCAGCCAACCGTTCGCCAGTTCCGCCGTCGCCTCGACGCTGAGGCCCTTGAGGCTGGCCCACCACACCGGAATGTCGGCGCGCTTCGGATGATTGATCAGCTTCAGTGGCTTGCCCAAACCGGTTCCGACTCCGGCCGGAAGCGGCGCGGTGACGGTTTGACCCTGATAGTTCAGCGGCTCGCGCTTCCACACCGTGCGACACACCTCGATGTACTCCTTGATGCGCTGCATCGGCTTCTCGTAGGGAATGCCATGGAAGCCTTCGATGACCTGTGGTCCTGAAGCACCGAGGCCGAGGATGAAGCGTCCATCGCTGACGTAGTCGCAACCCGCCGCGGTCATTGCCATCAGGGCTGCCGAACGCGAGTACACGTTCACGATTCCGGTGCCGATTTCAACACGGTTCGTGATGGCGGCGAGATAACCAACCTGCGAGATGGCGTCGAAGCTGTATGCCTCGGCGATCCACACTTGGTCGAGTCCGGCCTTTTCCAGTTCAACGACGCGCTGAGCCGCTTCCTTGAAGCCTCCGGCGTAGTTGATCATCATCGACAACTTCATGTGTCCCCCGTGAACGTCGAACGCGGCCCATGCCGCTGTTTGTCCCCCAACCCTACGGTCGGTTGTCGCCCAAAGCCCAATTCAGGTTGCCGGACCTGAATCCGGCCAAATCGAGCGTGACGTACCGGTAGCCGAGCGCCTCGAGGGCAACAACCACCTCACCATGGCGGGCCGCCAGAACGGGGAACATCTCGGGATCGACCTCGATCCGCGCGGCATCGCCTTCGTGCCGCACACGAAGGTTGTAGGCGCGTGCGATGCTTCCGTCGAGAACCGCCCGAACGGCCGCCTCGGCCCGATCGATCCGACCCAACAAGTTCACGCTGACCGCGGTGCCATACGGAATACGACTCGCGAGACACGCCGCGGCCGGCTTGTCCCAGGTACGCAGTTTCATCTCGCGCGACAGTTGACGAACGTCGGCTTTCGTCAGTGCAGCCTCGACCATCGGGAACGCTGCCCCTTTCGCGGCGGCCGCCTCTTGGCCGGGTCGATGATCACCCAGATCGTCGAGGTTCACGCCGAGCACCACGGTGGCCCCGAGGTCACTCGCGATCGGAGTGAGGGCATCCATCAGTTCGTCCTTGCAATGGAAGCATCGATCACCGGCATTCGCGATGTAATCGGGTCGAGCGGTCTCGTTCGTGACAACCGTTCGCCAGTCGAGATTCCACTCGGAAGCCAGCGATTCGCAGTCGCGCAATTCCGCTTCGGCGAGCGACGCCGAAACCGCGGTGACGCACACCACGTTGTCCCGACCGAGCAGATCGGTGGCGTATGCGGCGAGGAACGCCGAATCAGCACCCCCGCTGAATGCGACAACAACCCGCCCCAATCGACGAAGAGCACCATCGAGCCCTGCGTGAGGGGCACGAGGCAGCGGTTCCATGATCACCATCGTGCCATTCGTCTTGCTTCATGCGAAACTCCCTGTCCATGTGGCGCAGCGAATTTCACCGCATCCGCGACGAAATCGATCTGCATTGCGTCACTTGGGGCGACCACGGCCGACTCACCCACCGACCGATCGTTCTGGTCCACGGCCTCGCGTCGAATGCCCGACTGTGGGATGGCGTCGCGATTCGTCTCGTCGAATTGGGACACCCCGTGATCGCGGTCGACCAGCGGGGGCACGGCAACAGCGCGAAACCCGACCACGGATTCGACATGGCCACCGTCGCCGAAGATCTTCGACTTCTCATCGAAACGGTCGGATTCAAGGAACCGGTCGTCGTCGGTCAGTCGTGGGGCGCGAACGTCGTCATTGAACTCGCGCACCGCTCGCCCGACTCGGTGCGCGGCGTCGTTGCGGTTGACGGCGGAACGATCCACCTACGTCGCCACTTTCCCGAATGGGAACAATGCGCCGAACAACTCGCCCCGCCGAATCTGATCGGCATGAAGGCGACTCGCCTCGAGGCATTCATCCGCGCAGCACATCCTGCGTGGCCCGAAGAGGGCATCAACGGAACGCTCGCAAACATGGAAATTCTCGATGACGGAACGATTCGACCGTGGCTCTCACGCGATCGGCACATGAAAATTCTCCGTGGGCTTTGGGAACACCACCCGGAGGAACTCTTCCCATCGATTGATGTCCCGGTTCTCTTCATGCCAGCGGTATCGAACGACGACACCAAGCATCAGGGATGGGCGGCCGACAAACGCGAGGCCGTGGAACGAGCCGTCGCGGCACTCACCCGCGCAAAGGTGTCGTGGTATCACGACGCCGATCACGACCTTCATGCCCAATATCCGCACCGAGTCGCGCAAGAACTGCACGACGAAATCAAGAGTGGACTGTTTTCATGACGACAAACCTTCCGAGAGTTCTCACCATCATGGGCTCGGGCGAAACCGCACCGACGATGGTGAAGGTGCACCGAGAACTTGTCTCGCGTCTCGAACCGAAGCGAGCAGTACTCCTCGACACCCCCTACGGGTTCCAGGAAAATGCTCCCGAGCTCGCATCGCGCGCGGTCGAGTACTTCCACACCAGCGTCAACACGGAAATCACACCGGCGGGTCTCACGCGTTTCGATGATGCCGACCCGATGCAGGTGCAGCATGGACTCAACTTGGTGAGCGATGCCAACTACGTGTTCGCCGGACCGGGATCGCCGACATATGCACTGCGGCAGTGGCGCGGCACCAGCATCCCCGAACTACTTCACACGAAGATGCGCAACGGCGGAATCGTCACGTTCGCATCGGCGGCGGCGCTCACGATCGGTTGCAAGACGGTTCCGGTGTACGAGATCTACAAGTGCGGCGAAGAGCCCCATTGGCTCGATGGTTTGAATTTGCTCGGCGACCTCGGGATTCCGGCCGCAGTGATCCCCCACTACAACAATGCCGAAGGCGGCCACCACGACACACGGTTCTGTTATCTCGGCGAACGCCGTCTCGTGATGCTCGAGTCGGAACTTGCGTCTCATGAATACG
>JBEBAF010000158.1:0-7839 GCA_041159045.1 Actinomycetota bacterium | reverse complement strand
GCGCTGGGCACGGACGCAGGAATGACTTCTTACCGTGCGATGGTCTCGCGCGGTGGAGTCGAAGCCGGCATGAAGGTTGGTGTGATCGGCTTGGGCGGCCTTGGTCAGATCGGCGCACGCGTTGCGGTTGTACGCGGCGCCGAGGTGCATGTCGCCGAACCAAACGAGGCTGCGTGGCCAACTGCCCGCGAAATCGGCGCCGTCGATGTCGTCTCCGACGCGAGCGCGTGGGAAGGCAAAGGCTTCGACCTCATCGTCGACTACGCGGGCTTCGACTCGACAACACGTTCTGCCGTCAAGTCGGTGCGTCGCGGCGGCCGAGTGGTGCTCGTCGGAATGGGCAAGTTGCAGTTCACGCTCGACACCATGGCGATGATCACCTCTGACGTAGAACTACTTGGTTCGACCGGCGGAACGAAACAAGACGTTGCCGACATTTACGAACTGCTCGCATCGGGAGAAATCTCGCCGAAAGTCACCGAAATTGGTCTTGCCGACATCGGTCAAGGGCTCGATGACCTGCGACACCATCGCGTCACGGGGCGTCTCGTCGCTCGCATCGAATAGCGCGGTAGCCTGCGCCAACCGGTAATCGGGCGTTTAGCTCAGTTGGCTAGAGCATCTCCCTTACAAGGAGAGGGTCGGGGGTTCGAGTCCCTCAACGCCCACGATCAGGTGAACTCGCTTCGCGCGGTGCACAACGTTAGGGTCCTACCCACTCTGTTCGGGGGCGAGGCATGGCCATCGGCATTTACGGCGGGGTCGAGGGCCCGAACTGAACATAGGTTCAATCTGATGTACAATGATGTTGTGCGCTTGAAATTTCTCGGCATCGCCTGCGTCTTGGCAACGGCATCTGTCGTCGCGGGTTGCGGTGGCGACGGCTCCTCGCGAGATCGCAACGTGTCGACCGGTGGTGCGGCAATGTTGGTTGGCACGTCGTGCAAAGAGTTGGGCAAGATCACACAGAAAAAGGCGGTTTCGTACGTTTGCGCGCGTGTGAAGCCACGAGCCGGCGCAGCCGCGGCATCCTTTGGCCCGAAGTCGGGCATCCTTTACGGAGTCGCAACCGTCAAGAACTGGCGCTGCGTGGGGCTCGGCATCACGCGCTACCAGAACGGAGTCTTCTCGGTCTGTTCCGGCGGCAAAGGTGCCAAGTCACGAAAGTGGGCTTTGACGACACCGCTTCCGGTGGCCATCGCCGCGCTCGTCGATGCAGCGGAGACCACGCAGATCGGAAGTTTGGAGGAACTCGGAGTGGCCGTACCGGCAGAGCTCGCACCGAGCCCCGCAGACCTTGCGGCGCTCAATCAGAGCAAGTCCGCCTCTGGCGACGGCACGGGCCCTCTGGTTGGAACGACGACGACATCGTCTCTGCCGCCCGCGTTCGTCGTGAAGCTCGCTCCGAACGAATCCCCGACCACGGTTGTGCCGGCAACCACGTCGGTCGACACTGCGACAACGGTGGCTCCCGCGACAACTCCGGCTCCGGCGTCCACGCAGAATTCTCCTACGACGCAGAGTCCCTCGACAACTGAGTCACCGACAATCACTTCCGTTCCCTTGTCCACGTCGGTTCCACCAACGAGCGTTGTGCCATCGACGAGCGTTGTGCCATCGACGAGCGTTGTGCCATCGACGAGCGTTGTGCCATCGACAAGCGTTGTGCCATCGACAACGGGCGCGCCGCCAACGACGTCGACAACGGTTCCAAAAAGTCTCACGTGCGCCGAGGGTGGAGCCTGCAAGGCCGGTGACGTTGGGCCCGGCGGAGGAATTGTCGTTCTGAGCAACTTCAACCTCTCTGCTCCTGCCTTCTACATCGAGGTTGCTCCAGTTACGTGGTGGGCGCCGCTTGCCAAGGGGAAGGCGTACGCCGATGGTCTTGTCTACGGACGCAAGAGCGATTGGCGCATGCCCACCGTCGCAGAACTTCTTGCGATGCGTCGCGACCGGAATCTCTTTCGCTGCGCAGGCGTGAAGCGGTGCAAACTGGGTTTCGCGAAGAGCGTCTATCTGGCGGGCGATACGTGGGCCGGCGGACAGGGCGTCGATTTCAACAGCGGCGACCCGCTTGCCGTGTCGGCCACGAGTGGTTATATCCGACCCGTGAGAACCATCAGAGCAGATGGCGATCAAACGGTGATCCCGCTCAACGAGGCATGAGATGAATCAACGTCGATTGATCAGCACTTCAGCAAGATTCGCCGCCGCTGCGGCGCTTGTCGTCGCCGCCGTCGCGTGCGGTTCGTCTGACCAGCAATCGGATTCGCGCGACAGGAACGTGGGGTCGACCGTGCCGTGCGCTGCCGGAGGGCCGTGCAAGGTGGGCGATGTCGGCCCGGGTGGTGGCATCGTTGTCGTCGGGGCCACCCAGCCCGGAGTCGACATGTGGGAAGTTGCGCCTGTCAACGGTTGGGGAAACTTGGCTGATGCCCAAATTCTCGCTGATGATCTCGAATACGGCGGGCAGTCGGATTGGCAGTTGCCGAACGTCTTGGTGCTGAAGGCAATGTACGAGCAGGCCGATCAGTTTGCCTGCGCCGATGATTCGGATTGTGGGCAGGCATTCGGAGCCGAGGCGTATTGGGGATCGTCGGTCGGGGTCGATTCATTGGCCGCGGGCGAGGGCATCGCCCTGTCATTCGACACCGGTGACGAATTGATCGACTCGTCGACGGCGGCTCTCGCGATACGTCCTGTCCGAACCTTCCAGATGACGCCGCCGCCGTCGCCGACGACGACAACACCGGCGCCGACCACGACCACTACCACGATCCCATCGTCACAGTGGACGCAACTCGGGGTCGCTGCGGTAGCGCCGGTGTGTGGCAACTGGCCGTCGAACGAGTCGGTGGCGAATATCATCGACAAGAGAACAGGCACCAAGTATCTGTGCCTCGGAGCAAGTGGCGCACAAGGCCTCGGAGGTGTCGACTTCACGCTCGCTTCCGCTGGCGATGTCTACGGCTTCAAGATCACCACCGCCAATGACTGCGAAAAGCGTGATCCCGGAGCCGTTCGATTCCAAACCGCCGAGCAGTCGTCCGGACCATGGTCTGACGTCGGCACTGCAACCTTCGAATTGACACGTGACCGCAACACCCAGTCGGCGCTCATCCCACTGTCGCGTTCAGCTGGTCCAGCGCCGTCAAGTTACGTGCGAATGATCGTGACAGGTCGCCAGAACGCATGGGACAACTGCTGGTACGACGCGTCGGAATATGTGCAATTCGACGAGATCGAGTTGTGGGGCGTGTCCACGGCACCCGTCACAACCACGACGGCGCCTGCCCCGACAACAACGTCGACGACCACGACGACCACGACGACAACAACCTCGACGACCACGACGACAACAACCTCGACGACATCCACCACGATTCCGCGTACGACCACGACGACCGCGGTCGAGCGTTGCGCCCCGACCGCGTGTCGAGTCGGAGATGTCGGGCCGGGCGGCGGCACGATCGTGTACGACGCTGGTTCGAACCAATCGTGGGGACGGTTTATTGAGCTGGCGCCTCGTGGCTGGTCGGGTGCGTCGGATGACCCGATCGTTGACGCTTGGTGTACCGCGAAAGCCTCGCAACGAGTTTCTCTGTTGTCCGATATCGGTAGTGGTGCCGACAACTCTGCGCGATTGGTGGAGTTGTGTTCGTCTTCCGCAGCCGCAACCGCTATGGCGTCGCGGTCGGGCGGGCGGTCCGATTGGGTGCTTCCCACCGAGGGCGACATAGAGAAGGTGTGTCTCTATGTGAAGTCGGTAGGAGATGATCAGTGTCGACTCGGGAACCCGACCATCAGGGGTCTCACAGAGGCAGCGTTTTTCACCTCAACTGGGACCGTCAACTTCGGCTTCCAGATCGTGGGCGGTGGACAGAGTTACCTCAAGGGGGGCTACACGGCCTACGTGCGTCCGGTGAGGTACGTCTCTGTGGCATCGTCGACTACAACGACTGTTGCGCCGACGACGACGGTTCGTCCGACCACGACGACTGTTGCGCCGACAACGACGGTTCGTCCAACCACGACGACTGTTGCGCCGACAACGACGGTTCGTCCAACCACGACGACTGTTGCGCCGACGACAACGACAAGCACAACGACGACGGTGCCCGCGCGCGACCCGGCTGAGTGCCGCCGAGGCGGTACCTGTGTGATCGGTGACACCGGCCCGGGCGGTGGCATGGTCTTCTACGTCGCACCGTCCTTGCAATCGTGGGGTCAGTACATCGAGGTGGCACCTAACGACTGGGCGACGTCCCCGATTCCCGTCTACTCGCCGATTTGTTCGAAGAAGACCGGCATCGTGGGGTCCTTCTCGGAAGCCGTCGGGGCTGGACGCGCCAACACGGCGATCATGACCCAGCAATGCACTTACGACTACCTCTGCGGTGTCACATGCGGTCGGATCGAGACGCAATACAGGGGTAACGGCTTCACCGACTGGTACGCACCGTCGATCGGCGAAGCTCGGATGATCTACACGAACCTCTTCAAGACAAAGAAGATGTCCGACCCATACGGAATGATCACGACCTCGAACCTGGGCTCGGACTATGGGATACTCGTGACCATGGACGACGGCATGGCCGCGGTCCAGCAAAAGATTTACGGGGGGAATTGGTGGAACGTTCCGCATCGGCCCGTGCGCGCGTTCCGAGCGAATACGTGTGCCAACGGCGGCTTGTGCCAATTGGGCGACAAGGGTCCCGGCGGCGGCACGATCTTTTATGTCGGGGACTTCGTGAACTCGGCGACCGGTGAGATGAACCACTACCTCGAGCTCGCACCGGCGAATTGGGCGAGCCCCAGCGATCCAGTGGCTGCATGGGGTTGCAGTTTGGCGTCGAACACCGTTGCCGACGCAATCGGCGAGGGTGAGAAAAACACGAACACAATCATTGCCGGCTGTTCAACGTCCACCATTGCCGCGGCCCGTGCGCGCGCGTATCGCGGCGGAGGACAGACCGACTGGTCGTTGCCGTCGTACCGAGAGATGCATTACCTGTGTCTCTGGGCGACGGACCAGCCCATCACTACGAGTTATTGCCAGACCTATGAGTACGACAGCAACGGCGTTGGACGACCGAAGGCAAGGTCACAGGCGCGAAGCGACCTCGACTGGACGGGCAAAGCCTATTGGACTTCGTCCCAGAACTCTTCGTACCCGACGTACGCAACGACATTGACCGCATCGAATCAGAACTTCTCGTCATTTGGAAAGACCAATGCGCGGGACGTATCCGTCCGGCCGATCCGTTCGTTCTGATGGCGCGGGGCGATCTAGCTTCGCTGCAAGGCGACCCTGACGAGTGATTTCGCAACGGCGAGCACGAACGAACCGACTGGTTAACGCACTGCGGGACAGGGGCCTTGCCAGCGGTGACACCGCCGCGAGCCCAGTCCAATGAATATTGGCTGACGCTTCGCCGATGGGATGATGCCTCATACACAGGTGGGATCGTTGAAGACGACGACGATCGTGGATGCCTGAAGAAGGAGCGGGCCGGGGGTTCGAGTCCCTCAACGCCCACCATGCGGGTAGGTCCGCGACTGGTGGATCACTGCCGAATGTCCTAGATTGAATCTCGATTTATGGTGCGGGGTCAACGGGGGCGGATCTGTGCGGCGATTCTTGTCGCAACGCTGACTTTGTTGACCGCCTGCGGAAGTTCATCAAACTCGCGCGACCGCAACGCGATCACGTTGATGGGTCAGTCATGCAAAAATCCCGGCGCAATCAAGCGGTCGGGAGGGCTGTCGTACGTGTGCGGCCACATCCGTCGCGCAAAGCCGAAGCAAGGCATTTATTACGGCGTCGCCGCCGTGAAGAACTGGAAGTGCGTGAAGCTGGGTACCACGCGCTATCAGAACGGCATCTTTTCTGTGTGTTCCGGCGGGGCCAACGCAAAGAAGCGCAAGTGGGCACTCACTGTGCCGATTCCCGTCGCTCTCGGCGTGATCGTCGACAAGGAAGAGTCAACATCCAACGGAGCGCTGGAGGCCTCGGGTGTTTCGATTCCCGATGGGTTCGTGGCATTGCCAAAGACATTGCCCACGTTGGTTGCTGCATCGACCACGACGTCTGAGTCGTCGTCGAACTCGACGTCGCCGACGAGTGCCGTTGTGTCCACCACGGCGCTGACCGAAGAGACCACTCTTCCTGGAAGTCCCACAACTGCAGTGCAGCAGAACGCTTTGGAACCCTCCACAACGCTGGTCAACACGGCAAGTACAACCTCGACTTTGGTGGCCGGAGCATCGACAACAGCGCCGGCCGACACGATCGCGCCCGTGGCGGGAACAACCACAACGACGACGCAGCCCGACACTCATCAAACACCGACGACCGCAGTGCGGCCAAACACCACCACGACGACCGACGAGCCGACCACGGTTGCGACAACCGTGCCTGCTCCCACCACTGAGGCTCCGACGACAGTTGTCACAACCACTCCACCGGTCGTCGTGGTGAACAAGACCTGTGCGCAAGGCGGCAGTTGCGCGCCGGGCGACGTGGGGCCCGGCGGCGGAAATGTCGTTGTGGTCAATCCGACGACGCTCATCGAGGTTGCGCCGGTTACCTGGTACGTGCGAGGAGAGTCGTCCGAGCTTGTGGCAGCCCGCCTCACGTTCGGGGGTAAGAGCGACTGGCGCACTCCCAGCTCCGCCGAAATGATCGTCATCAGGGCGTCGCGTGGCTCTTTCCGTTGTCCGCGGTCGAAGCGCTGTGCGCTCGGTTTCGCAAATGCGCAGTACTGGGCAACAGGCGAAACGGGTCCGCAAACGGTCGATTTTGCAGGCGCTGGCCCCGCTGAAGACGCCTCGATCAAGTCGTCGCATTACATCCGTCCGGTGCGCAGTCTCGTTGGTGTTCAACTGAACACGAAGCTGGGGCCGTCATGAGCCGTATGCGCCGTCTTTCCATGATCATGACGCTGGCTTTCGCGGTGTCGGGTCTTGCCGCGTGCGGCTCGTCAGATTCACGCGACCGCAATGTGGGTGCGACCGCGTTATGTTCGCAGGGTGGGCCGTGCAAAGTCGGCGAGATCGGACCAGCCGGCGGAGTCGTCTTCGTTGGCGCCGATACAGCCGGCGTCGACATGTGGGAAGCGGCGCCGGTCAATGGATTCGGCACACTGCAGGACGCCAAAGACATGATCCTCGATTTTGATCTCGGTGGCTTCGTCAACTGGCAACTTCCGTCGGTCGAACTTGCGAATGCGATGTGGGATCAAGCCGACCTCTTTGCATGCTCTGACGAAACCGATTGCGCAACCGCATTTGCCGAAGACGTGTACTGGACGGGCGACGAAGTCGATGGAGGCGCCGCCACGAAGTCATTCGTCGACGGATCCGAATCTGCCGATGCGGTGACGGCCACGTACTACTTCCGGCCGGTTCGCCAGTTCCGCATGACCGAGCAGACGATCGTGCCGGTGTTTACGACGATTGCCGGCGACGACACGGCAGTTGATGCGACAACGACCACGTCCATCGCCGAAGAGACGACCACCTCGTTGGCCAACGAAACAACCACAACGGAAGGTGAGGGTGTCACCACGACAGGAGTCGTCGAAGAAACGACTACGTCGTCGGTGAACGAGACGACGACGTCCGTTGCCGAGGTGACCTCGACGACGGTTGCCCTCGGCCCGACGAAGTCGTGTGCCGAAGGCGGCGAATGCAAGGCGGGGGATCGCGGTCCCGGTGGCGGCACGGTGGTGAAGGCCGACGCAGTCGAAGGCGATCCGGTGACACTGATCGAGGTGGCGCCGATTACATGGTTCGGCAGCGGCCCGCAGGCGAACGCTTACGCGGAGAATCTCGTCT
>JBEBAF010000157.1:0-3323 GCA_041159045.1 Actinomycetota bacterium | reverse complement strand
CAACGCGTTACGAAGCATTTCCTTCGTGGATCTCGATTCCTCAGCGATATCTCACCATCTATGACCTCGTAGTCGAAAACGTCGCACACGTTCAACGAATCTCCGACGAACACATGCGCCGAATCGCAGCCGGCGAGATGCGTCGGTCGCCCAACGGGGCGATGGATCGCGACACCATGCGCGCGATGTACTACATCGAGAAGTCGCCACGACAGGTGAGCAAGTTGCAAGAGGCCGCCGTACCCGAGGGTGTCTTCCTCGCCTATGCGGCACCCGTTGCCCCTGAACGCGAGAGCGAACTGAACGAGTGGTACGACGAACAGCATCTGCCCGATGTTCTCGCCCTGCCCGGTTTCACGGCCGCCCAGCGATACGCAATGACAGGCGTCAACATGGTCGGTCAAACCTGGGTGACCGACAATCCGTATCTCACGGTCTACGAACACATGCACGAAAACGAAGCCGCTTACGGTGCCGCATTTGGTCAGATTCGCGAGCGCATCGCGGCGGGAACCGTGAAGATGACGGATGCCATCGCGCCAAATTCATTGATGGCCGTCTACCGCCGAATCAGCGAGCCTCAACGCTCCGCATAGTCTGTGCCCATGGGGGCACCAACAACAACGGAAGAAGCAGTCGCACTGATCACGCCTGAGGTGCGCGAAACGTACGCGCGCGACGGCGTGGCGATTCTCCGACAGGCACTTCACCCGGAATGGCTGTTGCTCTTGCAACTCGGCCTCGACCGCGTGATGGGCGACAGCGGACAGAAAAAACACCTCTTCTTCGACGGCACCGAGAACGAGTTCATCGAACTCGTGCGCAACACCGAGGTGAGCCCCGAACTGCAGCGCTTCATGTACGACTCACCGGTCGCCGACATGATGGCCGTGCTCCTCGGCTCACCCGACATCTGGCTGTACTCCGACGAATGGTTCGTCAAAGGGCCGAATGGTGGCCGCACACCGTGGCATCAAGACCTTCCCTACTGGCCGATGGAAGGAACGATGATCGCCTCGGCGTGGATCAGCCTCGATTCGCTTCCCGCACACGAATGTCTCGAGTACGTACGTGGCACACACCGCGGAACTCGTTACGACGGTTTCAATCCACGACGCGTTGCAGAAGACCCGACACTTCCCTACTTCGGCAGCGAATATCCGCCGCTGCCCGACATCGAAGCCGACCGCAGCGCATGGGACATCGTGTCGTGGGACATCGAACCGGGCGACATCATCCTCGCCCACCCCGCAACGCTGCACGGCGGCGGACCAACCGGACCAAACAGCAAACGTCGTGCCATCACCATTCGTATGTATGGCGACGACATCGTTTACGCACCGCGCCCACCCGGAAAACCGACGGTTCCGCTCACGCCAGGTCTTTCGCTGCAACTGAAGCACGGGGACCCATTACGCAGTCCGTGGTATCCACGTCTGCGCCCGGTGCCCCCGTGGCAACAAGCTCACTGACAGGAGCTCATCGAATGAGCGACAGACCCTTTGAGGCGAAGACGATTCTGATCACCGGCGCCACATCCGGAATCGGTGAATCAACCGCCATTGAATTCGCCAGACGAGGTGCGAACGTTGTCGTGTCGGGACGCAACTCGGTCGAAGGCGCCCGCGTTGTCAACATGGTGAACGACGTCGGCGGACGAGGGCTATTCATCGGCGCAGACCTCAGGGACAAACTCGCCGCATCGCAACTGGTCGAAGAAACAGTCGCTGCATTCGGAGGTCTTGACTTTGCGTTCAACAACGCGGGGATCTTCGATCGCGTGAACGAGTTCCACACGTACTCAGACGAACTCTGGGACGAGATGATCAACGTGAATCTCTCCGCAATCTTTCGTTGCATGCGTGCCGAGATCAACGCGATGCTTCCTGCAGGTCACGGAGTCATCATCAACAATGCATCGGTGGTCGCGCATCGTGGCAGTGAACGGGCCGGGCCCGCCTACGTTGCCGCCAAGCACGGCGTTCTTGGTCTCACCCGCCAGGCCGCGGGCGAATACGCAGCACGGGGACTTCGCGTGAACGCGGTGTCGCCCGGGCCGACTCGCACGCCGGTCGCCGAGCCACTCGTCGCGCAAGGTCCCGAAGCCGTTCGCACTTCATTGCAACGACTCAACCCGAGTGGTGAATTGGTCGAGCCTTCTCACATCGCCGAAGGAATCGTTTTCCTGTGTTCGGATGGCGCTCGAATGGTGAACGGTTCCGAGATCGTCTTCGATGGTGGCCAGCTCTCGAAACTCGGCTGACCAGCCCGCAATTCGCGACAAAACGTTCGATCACAACGGGCCAAATACCTGACCCAACAGCATCGAATTCGTTCGCTAAATTTCACCCATGAAGACGAAGTTTGCCGTTCCCGCTCTTGTTCTGCTCGCCCTGGCCGCATGCGGCCAATCCAACGACACTTCCGCTGGCTCTCGAACAAAAAATTCGGCACTTGATTCTGTGGCCACAACGGACCAAGCGACGACGTCAACTGCGACACCAACGACATTGGCATGGGTTTTCGGCGCCGCGTGCAACGACAACAATGCGGCAACAATCAGAGATGCATACGATCCATCAGGTCGATGCGTTGGCCGACAGCTCAACTGCGACGACAGCAATCCGTTGACGAACGATAGCGCGAATCCCGAAACTGGCTGCGTGCACACCCCTCTTGCTGAGGGAACCCGATGCGATGACAACGATCCAACCACTGGCGATGGCACAGTCATTTACTCTCGCGGGGCCGACGGTGCGGTTACAAGAGTCACCTGCGGTGGTGCGAGCCCGCTTCCTGCAAAATCGATCGCCCCGACGACAACGCTCGGAGTGCAAAACACGCCATCGACTCGCCCAGCCCAAGAAGTTGTGAGCCCATCGACTACGGCAACGAATACGACAGTCGTGAGAACCACGACGACAACGTTGCCGATCATGAATTTCGTGGCTTGGGATCTCTCTCGTGCGAGTCTCGTGATGCGCGACTTCACCGGCGCCGACTTCAGTCGCGCGATCCTCGCCGAGGCGGATCTTCGTGGCGCAAACCTTTCGGCAGCAAACTTGACTGGTGCAGATCTCTCTCGAGCGAACCTCTCACGCGCAAACCTCTCACGCGCAAACCTGACCAGGGTGAGAATTTCGGGCACGAACTGGACTGGTGCGATCTTGAATGGTGCAACCTTGCCGTCAGGCTTCAACTGTCGTACTTCGGGAGCAGTTGGCTGCCCCTGATCAATATGGCAATGGTGCCCCCTCAGGGGCTCGAACCCTGGACCAACGGATTAAAAGTCCGCTGCTCTACCGACTGAGCTAAAGGGGCGG